>NZ_JBBKZV010000022.1:0-116010 GCF_037889915.1 Variovorax humicola
GTCGCCACTGGCGCAAGGCCTGCACAGCGTGACCGCCGCCTCGGTGGACGCCGTGGGCAACGTCAGTGCACAGAGCCCGGCGCGTACCTTCACCGTGGACACCGCGGCGCCGACTCAGGCCACCGTGATCACGGCGGTCAACGACGACCAGTTGGCAGTGATCGGTGTGGTAGCCCATAACGGCCACACCAACGACCTGACCCCGTCGCTGTCGGGCACCATCTCGGCGCCGCTGGCCAGCGGCGAGCACGTGGAAGTTCTGCGCGATGGCGTGGTGATCGGCACTGCGACGGTGACCGACAAGGATTGGACCTATGCCGACGCCGGCCTGGCCGATGGCCTGACCTACACGTATACCGCACGGGTGGTGGATACGGCGGGCAACCACGGCGCCAACTCCCCTGACTACGCCGTGACGGTCGACACGACCGCACCGACGGCGATTGCGACCATCACCAGCTACGCAGATGATGTGGGCTCGGTGACGAGCCCGACCAGTACGGCCCCCACGACCGACGACACCAAGCCGGTGCTCAACGGCACCATTGCCGGCCCCCTGGGTGCTGGCGAACAGGTCGCGATCTACCGCGACGGCATCAAGCTCGGCAACGCGACCGTGGACGGCACCAACTGGAGTTTCCCGGACAGCGGCCTGATCAACGCCAAGACCTATGTCTACACCGCGTGCGTCGAGGACGCCGCAGGCAACTCGGGAACAGCCTCGCCCGGCTTCTCCATCACCATTGACCGGATGGCGCCGAGCCTGGCACTCGCGGTGGAGATCACCAGCGATGCCGACAACGACGGCATCATCAACGGTACCGAACTCGGCGCCGACGTGGCGGTCAAGATCAAGCTGGGCTCAGGCGCGGAGGCGGGCGACGTCGTCACCGTCACCGACGGCACGACCACCAAGTCCATCTCGCTGGCGGCCGCGGACGTGGACGCAGGCTTCGTAACCACGAGCTTTGCCAACCCGGCCGACGGCGCCACCATCACCGTGACGGCGCACATTTCCGACCCGGCAGGCAACACCTCGGCGGACGCCGTCGACAGCGCCAAGATGCAGGCCAACGGCACCTCGACGCTGGACCCGGCCAATGCCGTGGTCATCACTACCGACGCCGACAACGACGGCATCATCAACGCGGCGGAAAAGGCGGCGGAAGTGGGTGGGCTGGCGGCCGTGCGCATCAACTTCCAGAAGGTGGCGGCAGGCGACGTCGTGACCGTGTCCGACGGCATCACCAGCAAGACCTTCACACTGACGGCAGCGGACGTGAGCGCGGGCTTCGTGACCACCACCTTCGCCAACCCGGCCGAAGGCGGCACCCTCACGATGACGGCCAGCGTCAAGGACAAGTTCGGTAATTCCTCGGTGCCGGCGCAAGACAGTGCCATGCTCGACGCCACGGTGCCGACGGCACCCACGATCGTGACCTTTGCGGACGACGTAGGCACGCGTACGTTCGTCACGCCGGCGCATGGCAGCGTGACCAACGACCAGACACCGACCATCAACGGCACGGGCACCGTGGGCGACACCATCAAGGTGTACGACAACGGCCAGCAGGTTGGATCGACCACGGTGCAGGCCGACGGCAAGTGGAGCTACACGCAGGCCACTTCGTTGACCGACGGCGCGCACAGCTTCACGGTCGTTGCCGCCGACGCGGCCGGCAACCTCAGTGCGGCCAGCCAGCCTTGGGATTTCCTGGTCGACACCGTGGCCCCCAACGTGGGCCTGTCCACCAACACGATCGTCGGCCTGGGCGGCGAGACGGAGGCGGGCGCCACCGTCACCGTCACCAACAAGGCCGGGACCGTCTTCTCCACGGTTGCGGACCAGAACGGCATCTGGAGTCTTGCCCCCAATCCCCTGGCCAACCAGGAAGAGGGCAAGCTGTCGGTGACCGATCCGGCGGGCAATCGCAGCGCGGACATCCTGATCCAGGGCAAGGCGCTGGGCAACTACCAGTTGATCCAGCACTCCGAGCAGATCAACACGACAACCGTAAAAGACCAGGCCAATCCGAGCGTGACCACGCTCAAGGACGGCACCCTGGTCTTCACGTGGCAGAGCGGAGACACAGCCGATGTCTTCATGCAGTTGTACGACCCGACGGGCATCCAAAGGATCGGCGGCGAAAAACTGGTCAACCAGCGCAGCAGCGGAAACCAGGACAGCCCGCAGGTCACCGCGTTGGCCGATGGCGGCTACATCGTGGTCTGGGAGTCGTACGCGGCCGGACCTGACACCAATGGCGACGGCATCATGGCGCGCCGCTACAACGCGGCGGGCGTGGCCGTGACCGACGAATTCGGTGTCAACACCAGCACGGCAGGCGCCCAGCGCCAGCCCAGCGTGATGGCACTCCCCGATGGTGGCTACGTCATCTCCTGGTTCAGCGACCCGGATGCGTCGTTCAACGACCCCATCCTCCAGCAAACCTACAACGCGAACAACCAGAAGGTTGGCTCCGAAACCGTGGTGAGCGCGGGGTCGACGTCCAACGGCGACGAGGGCGCTCCGGAAATGGCGATCTTTACCGACGCTGCGCACGCCGGCATGTACGTGACAGTGTGGACGGGCAGCCAAGGCCCGGCCGACAACAGCTATTCCGGTGTCATCGGGCAGCTGCACAAGGCGGACGGCACGCCGCTGGGCGCGACGTTCCAGGTCAACACCACGACCAGCAACTCCCAGAACTACCCCGACGTGATCACGCTCAAGGACGGCAGTTTCCTGGCCGTCTGGGACACCGACGCCACTGGCAGCGTCGGTTCGGACGTGCGTGCTGCGCACTACACCTTCGACAGCGCGACGGGCGCCGTGAAACTCACGGGCTCCGCCGACTTCCTGGTCAACACCTACGTGCAGGGCAAGCAATACAAGCCCGTGCCCGTAGCGCTGAATGACGGAGGCTACATGTTGATCTGGGGCTCGGACGGCGGCGACGGCAGCGGCTCGGCAATCTATGCGCAGCGCTACGATGCCCGCGACAACAAGCTGGGCCACGAGTTCCTGGTCAATCCCACGACCGACGGCAACCAGGGCGCGGGCTGGGACAACGTCGACCTGCAGCATGTCTTCGATGCGACGCTGATGGCCGACGGCAACATCTACGTCACCTGGCAGACGGACAAGCTCGACGGCAGCGGTTTTGCGGTCGAGGGTACGACGCTGGACATCGACACCGGCTACTACTCGGAATTCATCGTCAACAAGGCGATCGGCGGCGAGCAGAAATATGCGGCCACCACGCACCTGCCCAATGGCGGCTTCGTGACCGTGTGGCAATCCGACACGGGCGACGGCAACAACAAGAGCGTCAAGGGGCAGCTGTTCGATGCCGCGGGCATGCCGGTCGGCAACGAGTTCCTGGTCAACACCACGACCTTCGACTACCAGGGCTATCCCGACGTCGATGTGCTCAAGGATGGCAGCATCCAGGTGGTATGGAGTAACTGGGCGTCAGGTGGCGGCTACAGCATCCGATCGCAGCAGTACACCTACAGCTATGACGCGACGAGCCATGTGAACGGGCTGGCGCCCGTGGGCACCGAGTTCATGGTCAACCTGGACGACAACAAGGACCAACGCGAGGCCAGCATCACCGCGCTCAAGGACGGTGGCTACATGGTCGACTGGATCTCGAACAGCAAGGACGGCAACTGGGAAGTCTATGCGCGCCAGTACGACAACAAGGGCATCCCGGTAACGGGAGAATTGCTGGTCGCCAAGGTGAATGAAAGCTGGGTACCACCCAAGGCCGGCCTCACCACGCTCGCCGATGGGCAAGTGGTCTTCACTTATGAAAAGAATGCAGGCGGCTCCGCTGGCGTGGACTCCTATGTTCGGATCTACGATCCGACCACCCATATCATGAAGGCGGAGTTCCTGGCCAACCAGACCACGGCCAGCACGCAAGGAACACCCACGGTTGCCGCCCTGTCGAATGGCAATTTCATCGTGACCTGGGACTCGTACGACAACACCGGGCTGGACCAGTCGGGTGGGAGCGTCTGGGGCCGGATCTTCGATCCGGCGGGCAAGGCCGTCTCCAACGAATTCATGGTGAATACGTCGACCCCCGGCGATCAGCAGCAGGCGATGGTGGTCGCGCGCCCTGACGGCGGCTTCGTTTCGGTGTTCCTGTCGGCCTCGGATACAGCGCCGGGTGCCGGTACCTTTGGCATCTATGCCCAGTACTTCGACAACACCGGCAAGAAGGTCGGCCAGCAGTTGCAAATCAACCAACTGGTCGTCGGAGACCAGAAGGAGGTCAATGCCACCTTCCTGGACAGCGGCAAGCTCTACGTCACCTGGACCGACTACGGTGCGGGCGATGGCAACGGCTCGGCCATCAAGGGCCGCTTGATCGATCTGGACACGACGCTGGGGCTGAAGCCGCTCGACCCGCCCGGCGAGGGCCTGACCGAGGTCACTTACGTCCCGGCCGTGCCGGTACCCAATGTGGTCGGCAGCGCGGGCCACGACGTGCTCGACGGCCGTGGTTCGACCACGGTGGACGGCGGTGCCGGAGACGACACCATGTTCGTCAACGGCATCGGCTTCGCCAGCGTCAAGGGCGGTGCTGGCACCGACACCCTGGTCTGGGATTCGAACAACGACCTGAACCTGCGATCGATGACCGGCAAGGTCAGCGATATCGAGGTCATCCACTTGGGCAACAACGTGGCGCAGAAGCTCTCGCTGACGCCGAGCGATGTGTTGGCCGTGACCGGTGTGGATGCCAGCGGCAAGCACGTGCTGCACGTGACGGGCGATGCGGGCGATGCCGCCACTGGCGCCCGGGACATCGTGGAGGTCAATCTATCGGCATGGACTGCGAATCCCGCGACCATCGTGGAAAACGGGGTGACGTACCACGTCTACACCGCCGCGGCGGACCCGACCGTGCAACTGATGGTCCAGGACGGGCTGACCGTGCGGGATGCCAATGCGGCAGCAGCGCCAGCGCTTGCCTTCGCGTTGGCCGCGGACCCGACCACCGGCGCTGCCGGAACGGAATACGGTCCTGGCGTCGATGTCTGGACCGATGCCGATGGGCAGCACGTCCTCGACTTCAAGCTGGCCGATTCGACTGCACTGACAGTGGACCTGAGCAACATCGAGGCGCAGAACACGGGTTGGAATACGGTGACGCTCAAGGATATCGAAGGCATCGCCGGCGGTTCGGGAGATGACATGTTCACGGGCAACGGAGGCAACAACTACTTCGATGGCCGCGGTGGCAATGACACCTACAACCTGGGAAGTGGCGGGCATTCCACCATCGCCTTCAAGTTGAACAGCGACAACGCCACGGGTGGAAACGGCACCGATATCGTCAACGGCTTCTCCGTTGGCGCCTACGAGGCTGCGCCGAATGCCGACCGCATCGATATCCACGAGTTGCTGGTGGGTTACACCGCCAGCGCGGAAGGTGCGGCGCATTACGTCAATGGCGTGGCCACGATCGATGCCGGCGAGACCATCGGCGACTATCTGAGCATGAATGGCAACACGCTGATGATCGACCGTGACGGAGCGGGCAGCAATTACACGGCCGTCGCTCTGGCCCAGTTCAACGGCGTGAATGTCGATCTGGCGACGTTGTTGGCCAACCACCAGCTTGTTATCGGGTAGTTGAGTTGGTTCCTTGGAGCGCGCCAGACATCACCGCTATCCCGGTGATGGGAGGTCGCTCCAGGGACCCGACGAGGCCGAAAACGCACTGGACGCGCTCAGGCAGACAGGTGCTGCCGGGACCGTGATTGCGGACGTCAATGTCAAAGTGAACGCGACCGATCTGATACCTTGATCTCGCAACAGTGGCCGGGACAGGGGGCACGGCTTTGCCTGTGCATCCCGTAGGATCGCGCCAGGCGGCGCCACCAGCAATGCTGGCGGCGCCGCTTTTTTTTGCATGCGCGCATCCTACGGAGTCCTCAATGAACGCGACACTCTCGCCCGCACAAACCCTCCCGCGCGACGCCGATCGCGCAACGCTCATCGGCCGAATCTGGCAACCCGATGTCGGGCCGACACCGGTGGCGGTGAACCAGGGTGGCCTGCACGATCTTTCGCGCATCGCACCGACCGTCAGCCAACTGCTGGAATTCCGCGATGTCGCCGCCCGCGTTCGCGCTGCATTGGACGGCGGGCAGGCGCCGCGCATCGCTGCGCTCGACGCCGTTCTGGCCAACAGCGACGAAGCCAGCCGCGATCCTTCAAAGCCGTGGCTGCTCGCGCCCTGCGACCTGCAGGCCGTGAAGGCCAGCGGCGTGACCTTTGTCGCGAGCCTGCTCGAGCGCGTCATCGAGGAGCAGGCGCGTGGCGACGCGGCCAAGGCCGAGTCGATCCGCGCGGGGCTCAGCGACGTGCTCGGCGACAACCTGGCCGGCATCGTGCCCGGCTCGGCGCAGGCCGCGAAGGTCAAGGAGGTGCTGATCGCGCAAGGCGTGTGGTCGCAGTACCTGGAGGTCGGCATCGGCCCCGACGCCGAGATCTTCAGCAAGGCGCCGGTGCTCTCCGCCGTTGGCTTGGGTGCCGACGTGGGGATTCATGCGGGCTCGGTGTGGAACAACCCCGAGCCCGAGGTCGTGCTGGCCGTCGACAGCCGCGGCGAAACACTTGGCGCCGCGCTGGGCAACGACGTCAACTTGCGCGATTTCGAAGGCCGAAGCGCACTGCTGCTCGGCAAGGCCAAGGACAACAACGCCTCGTGCGCCATCGGTCCCTTCATCCGTCTCTTCGACGCGCATTTCGGCATCGAGGACGTGCGCCGCATCACCGTCGGCCTGCAGGTCATCGGGCCGGAAGGCTTCCAGATGGAAGGCTCCAGCTCGCTCTCGAAGATCAGCCGCGATCCGCTCGACCTGGTGGGCCAGGCCATCGGCCGCCACCACGACTATCCCGACGGCCTGATGCTGTTCCTCGGCACCATGTTCGCGCCGACCCAGGACCGGCACGGCCCCGGCCAGGGCTTCACGCACGTGGTGGGCGATCGCGTGATCATCTCCGCGCCGGAACTCGGCGCGCTGGTGAACCGCGTGACGCATTCGCAAGATGCCGCGCGCTGGACCTTCGGCATCGGTGCGCTGATGCGCAACCTCGCCGGCCGCGGACTTTTGTAGGCGCTGGACGCGCAGAAGATGTAGCGGGCAGGGGCAGGGGCAGGGGCAGGGGCAGGGGCAGATGCAGAGGCAGAGGCAGAGGCAGATGCAGATGCAGATGCACAGCGGAGCGGAGCGGAGACGGCGCCGTCAGCGTGCCCGCGCGCGCTGCGCGCCGACCAGCGCCAGCTCCGCCACCAGGCTGGCCGCCAGCAAGACCCACAGCCCGGCCGTATATCCTTGGGCCGGCGTCCACAACAGGCCGAGCATCAGCGGCGCGATGGCGCGGGCGATGGCCATCGGCAGGCCCAGCGCACCGTTCAGCGTGGCCACGTGGTCGCGGTTCACGTATTGCGCGATGGCCGTGCCCTTGACGATGGTGAGCATGCCGTTGCCCATGCCGTAGAGCCCGACGAACAGCAATGCCGCGCCCGCATGGCCGCTGCCGGCCAGCAGCGCCGCGAGGCCCAGCGGGATCAGGCAGGGTATCAGCCGGTTGGCCAGGTGCAGGTCGAAGCGGTGCTCGAAGAAATAGAGCAGTGCGCGGCCGAACACCTGCACGATGCCGATGGTCGCCGGCACAGCGATGGCCCAAGCCTCCGGCAGGCCGCTGCCGCGCAGCAGGCTCACCATGTGCGGCGGCAGTGCGGCGGTCACCGCCATCAGCAGCACGCTGAACACGCCGATCAGCAGGAAGGGCTTGCTGCGCATGTAGTGGGACGCAGGCAGCGGCGTCCGCGCGGCGCCGGGCTGTGACCGCGCCGACGGGCGTGGCGCGCCGCGCAGCACCGTGGCATGCAGCGGCACGCACACCAGCAGGTGGATCGCCGCCAGCACCCACAGCGCATGCCGCCAGCCGAGCGCGTTCACCAGCCATGCGACCAGCGGAATGAACACCGTGCTGGCCAGTCCGCCCAGGAAGGTCAGCGTGATGATCGCGCGGCGGAAGTCGTGCGGAAAGCGGCGCGTCACGATCGCGAAGGCCGGGCTGTACAGGGTGGCCGCGAGCGCCGCGCCGAGCACCAGCCACACCGCATAGAAACCGGCCGCGCCCTCTACGAAGCTGTGTGCGAACAGGCCGAGCGCCAGCACGAGTGACCCGACGGTCATCACGGCGCGCTCGTGCCCACGGTCGATCCAGCGGCCGATCGGCCAGGCCATCGCGCCCTCGGCCAGCAGGCCGAGGCTGAAGGCGAGCGACGATTGCGCGCGGCTCAGGCCCAGCGACTGCTCGACCGGCTCCATCAGCAGCGCAAACGCATAGAACACGCTGCCCCAGGTGACGAGCTGACCGACCGACAGCCAGCCCACCATGCGGCGGTCATAGGTCAATGCTCGCCTCCCAGCCGCGCGCCCTGGGTGTCGCCATACCAACCTCCCACCAGCGGCCCGGTGCGGCGGTCCTCGCGAAAGGAGGGCTCATCCATGCGACTTGTCTCTGCGACCTATTCAATGCGACTTGCTCGAGCGATTTATTCAAGCGACTTATGCGTGCGACTTGTGCGTGCGACCTTTGTGTGCGACCTATGCGTGCGACCTATGCGTGCGACCTTTGCGTGCGACTTGTTCATGCGGCGCGCCCCGCGGTCATGCCGCATTGTGTAACGCGCGCCGGTACTGCACCGCCTCCGCCACATGCGCCGCCAGGACCTGCGGCGAGCCGGCCAGGTCGGCGATCGTGCGCGCAACCTTGAGGGCGCGGTGCGTCGAGCGCGCGCTCCAGCCGAGCTTGGTCGCGGCCGTCTGCATGAAGCGCCTGCCGGCGTCGTCGAGGCCCGCATGCAAATCGATCTGCGTCCCGTGCAGCGCCTGGTTCGGCTGGCCTTGCCGTGCGATGGCGCGCTCGCGGGCCGCCTCGGCGCGCTTCCGGATGCCGGGCGTGCCTTCGCCGGGTGGCGCGGTGAGCAACTCGTGGGCCGGGATGGCCGGCACCTCGACGTGCAGGTCGATGCGGTCCAGCAACGGGCCGCTGAGCCTGCCCTGGTAGCGCGCGATCTGGTCCGGCGTGCAGCGGCAGGCCTTGAGCGGCGAGCCCGCAAAGCCGCAGGGGCAGGGGTTCATGGCCGCGATCAACTGGAAGCGCGCCGGGAACTCCGAACGCCTTGCAGCCCGCGAGATGGTGATCGTGCCAGTCTCCAGCGGCTCGCGAAGCGCTTCCAGCGCCGCCCGCTGGAATTCCGGGAACTCATCGAGGAACAGCACGCCGTGGTGCGCCAGCGAGATTTCTCCGGGCCGTGGCGGCGATCCCCCACCGACCAGCGCGACTGCGCTGGCCGAGTGATGCGGCGCGCAAGTCGGCCGCACGCCCCATTTCTCGACGCCGAAGCACCCCGCCAGGCTCGACACTGCCGCGCTCTCCAGCGCCTCGTCGACCGTCATCGGCGGAAGCAGTCCGGCGAAGCGCTGCGCCAGCATCGACTTGCCGGAGCCCGGCGGCCCGACCATCAGCAGGCTGTGGCCGCCCGCGGCTGCGATCTCGAGTGCGCGCTTGGCGGCGCTTTGCCCCTTCACGTCCGCCAGGTCGGGATATTTTTGAATGTGAGCGCAGGCTTCTGGTTTGAGCAGCGCCCACCCGTCTTCGCCAGGTTCGCCTTCCGGTGGCTCGGCGGCGCCTGCCGGCCAGAAGCGCCGGACCACGTCGAGCAGGTGGCGCGCGCCGTACACCTCCGAGCTCGGGACCAGCGCCGCCTCGCGCGCGCTCTCGGTCGGCAGCGCCAGCCTGGTGGCGATGTCCCGGCTGTGCAGGGCCAGCGCCATCGCCAAGGCGCCACGCACCGGTCGCAGATGGCCTGACAGCGACAGTTCGCCCGCAAACTCATGGCCCGCGAGCTGCGCCGCATCGACCTGGCCGCTGGCGGCGAGGATGCCCAGCGCGATCGGCAGATCGAAGCGGCCGGAGTCCTTCGGCAAGTCGGCAGGCGCCAGGTTCACCACGATCTTCTTGTTGTTCGGAAAGTCCAGCCCGGCGTTCTGGATGGCCGAGCGCACGCGCTCGCGCGCCTCCTTCACTTCCACATCGGCCAGCCCGACCAGCGTGAAGCTGGGCAAACCATTGGCCAGATGCACCTCGACCGTGACACTTGCCGCTTCCAGGCCTAGCAAAGCGCGGCTTTGCACCAAAGACAGACTCATATTCACTCCCTCACCAAAATGGTGCACCCAACACCCGATGGTGCATTCTTGTTTTCTTTTCAGTTCAACGGGTTCATCCGCGAAACACTTCCATAAGAATCGCCCGGCCATTTGTGAACGTTTGTGAACGACCCTGAGGGTTATCCAGCACCCCGATCGGCACTTTGGCACGCTCCCTGCTTTGAAGGGGTTCTAACCCTTTCAAATATACGCAGGAGTTTTCTTGATGATGCACCGTAACACTGCCAAGGCTTTGGTTGCACTGGCCGCGACGCTCGCTGCGTCGAGCGCCGCCTTCGCGCAGAGCACCCCAGCGGCAGATTCGGCTGCCGCTGCGCCTGCTGCCCCGGCGCCGGTTGTTTCGCCAATCACGGCGAACGTCTCGTTGACCACCAACTACAAGTTTCGCGGCCAGGATCAGGACATGATCGGCAGCGGTTTCAACAGCCCGGTCAAGACGAGCTGGTTCAAGCCGGCGATCCAGGGTGGCTTCGATTACGCGCATGAAAGCGGCTTCTACGTTGGCAACTGGAACTCCAGCGTCAACTGGCTGCCGGGCAACAGCATCGAGAGCGACTTCTACGGCGGCTACAAGTTCAAGGCGGGCCCGGTCGACCTCGATTTCGGCGTGCTGCAGTACTACTACTCGGGCAATACCGCCGGCAACACGACCGAACTCTACGGCTCGGCCACCTGGTCCGATGAGGCCATCGGCGGGTTCACCGCGAAGTACTCGACCACCGTGTCGAAGGACTACTTCAACTACGCCGGCGCCAAGGCCGGTTCGGGCCTGAAGGGCACCAACACGGGCTACCTGAACCTGTCGTACAGCAAGACAGTGCTGACCAGCCTCACGCTGAAGGCGGCCGTCGGCTACACCTTCATGTCGGCGGACATCCGCAGCCTCGGCTTCAAGAACTACCTGGACTACAACGTGGGCGCCAGCTGGGACTTCGGCGGTGGCCTGGCACTGGCCGGCTCGGTGCAGGGCGCCAACCAGCAGAGCGCCTACGCGGTGCCGAACCACCCTGGCTTCGACCTCGGTTTCGGCCCGATCGGCGCATCGACCTACTCCCCCAACAAGGCGCGCTTCATCGTCACCCTGACGAAGACGCTCTAAATTAAACGAAAGCAGGCCCGGCCCTTGCAGGGGTCGAGCCACCCGAATCTTCCTGAGGAGTAACAGAACCATGAAGCTGGTCACAGCCATCATCAAACCCTTCAAGCTGGACGAGGTGCGCGAAGCGCTCTCGGCGATTGGCGTCCAGGGCATCACCGTGACAGAGGTCAAAGGCTTCGGCCGGCAGAAGGGCCACACCGAGCTGTACCGCGGCGCGGAATACGTGGTCGACTTCCTCCCCAAGGTCAAGATCGAAGCGGCGGTCTCCGACGACCTCGTCGAGCGCGTCATCGAAGCCGTGGAGGGCGCAGCCCGCACCGGCAAGATCGGCGACGGCAAGATCTTTGTCTACAACCTGGAGCAGGTTGTTCGTATCCGTACCGGCGAAACCGGCCGTGAAGCCCTCTGATTTCCAGCACTTCAAGGCACGAAAGAACCCCAAATGAAAAAGTTGCTCGTCTCACTCGCGCTCGGCGTGGGCGTATTGACCGCCAGCCTGTCGGGCTATGCCCAACAGCCCGCCCCAGCAGCGCCAGCCGCCGAAGCCACGGCACCCGCTACCCCCGCAGCCCCCGCCGCGGCGCCGGCCCCTGCCGCGGCCACGCCTGCAGCCCCCGCCGCGGCCGCCGGTGCCGCACCCGCCGACGCCGCTGCGGCACCGGCGGCCGCTCCGACCTTCAACAAGGGCGACACTGCCTGGATGATCGTCGCCACGCTGCTGGTCATCATGATGACCGTGCCCGGCCTGGCCCTGTTCTACGGCGGCCTGGTCCGCAGCAAGAACATGCTGTCGATCCTGATGCAGGTCATGGTCACGTTTTCGCTGATCGTGGTGATCTGGCTGATCTACGGCTACAGCCTTGCGTTTACGGAAGGCAACGCATTCATAGGCGGGTTCGACCGGCTCTTCATGAAGGGGATCTTCGATCCGGCCACGGGCGTCTTTGCGCCGGGCGCGACTTTCAGCAAGGGCGTCTACATCCCCGAACTGCTGTTCGCCGCCTTCCAGGCCACCTTCGCCGGCATCACCTGCACGCTGATCGTGGGTGCCTTTGCAGAGCGTGCCAAGTTCTCGGCCGTGCTGCTGTTCATGGTCATCTGGTTCACCTTCAGCTATGCGCCGATCGCGCACATGGTCTGGTTCTGGATGGGTCCGGACGCCTACACCAGCGCGGCGGTGGTCGATGCGACGAACGCCAAGGCCGGCCTGATCTGGCAATGGGGCGCGCTCGACTTCGCCGGCGGCACCGTGGTGCACATCAACGCGGCCGTTGCCGGCCTGGTCGGTGCAGTCCTGGTCGGCAAGCGCGTCGGCTATGGCAAGGAAGCCTTCACGCCGCATTCGCTGACGCTGACCATGGTTGGTGCATCGCTGCTGTGGGTGGGCTGGTTCGGCTTCAACGCAGGTTCGGCGCTCGAAGCCGGTACCAGTGCGGTGCTCGCCTTCATGAACACCTTCTCCGCCACGGCTGCCGCCGTACTGGCATGGTCCCTCGGTGAAGCGCTGATGAAGGGCAAGGCCTCGATGCTGGGTGCCGCGTCGGGTGCCGTCGCCGGCCTCGTGGCGATCACGCCGGCCGCCGGCAACGTCGGCCTGATGGGGGCACTCGTGGTGGGCTTCGTTGCCGGCTTCGCCTGCCTCTGGGGCGTGCATGGCCTCAAGAAGTTGCTGAAGGCGGACGACTCGCTCGACGTGTTCGGCGTGCACGGCGTGGGTGGTATCACCGGCGCGCTGCTCACCGGCGTGTTCAATACGCAAGCCCTCGGCGGCCCCGGCTTCGTCGGCGACTGGGTCACGGCGACCACCGTGGCCGGCGAGATCGGTCCGCAGGTCTGGATCCAGCTCAAGGCGGTGGTGTTGACCATCGTGTGGTCGGGCGTGGTCTCGTTCATCGCGTACAAGATCGCCGACCTGACGATCGGGCTGCGCGTGACGGAAGAGGAAGAGCGCGAAGGCCTCGACATCACTTCGCACGGCGAGACCGCATATAACAGGTAATCCCCCAGGCTCCGCGGCACTGCGTGCCGCTCCTCCCTCCGCCCTGCCGGGGGCAACACCAGCGGGCCGGCGAAGCCGGTTCCGCGGTGTTTCACGAACGAGCTGCAAGCCACCTTTGGGTGGCTTTTGCTTTTGAAGGCGACTACATCGTGGGGGCGGGGGTTCTTGCCCGCACAATGCCGGGATCATGTGGCAAACGCTTTCCAACTCACAGTGCGAGCTGGGTGAATCGCCGTTCTGGCACCCGGCGGAACGATCACTCTATTGGGTCGATATTCCGGGGCGTGCGGTGCTGCGTACGCGTGGTGACATTGGCGTCGATGTCGCCGTCGAGCGCTGGGCGCTGGCGGAAGAACCGGGGTGCATCGCGCCTGCGAAGCGCGGCGGGCTGGTGATGGCGCTGCGCAGCGGCATCTACCGTGCCAAGGAATGGGGCGGGGCGCTGCAATCGATGGTGGCGGCCGACTACGACACGGCGACGATGCGCTTCAACGACGGCAAATGCGATGCGCTGGGGCGGTTCTGGGCGGGCACTTTGAACGAGCCGAAGACGCAACGCAATGCCACGCTCTACTGCCTCGACGCGCGCGGTGGGCGCACGCCTGTCGTGACGAAGAAGGCCAACGAGGCCCTCACCGCCAACGGGCTCGGCTTTGCGCCGGACGGCGGCACGCTCTATTGGTCCGATACGGGGGCGCATGTCGTTCGCGCGTGGGACTGGGCTGCCGAGGTCAACACGCTCTCGCGCGAACGCGTGTTCCGCCAGTTCGACCTGAAGCCCGACGGGTGGACGTCGGGCAGCGGCGTGGCCTACCAGGGCAGACCCGACGGTGCGACCGTCGACGCGGCGGGCGACTACTGGGCCGCCATGTTCGAAGGCGCGCAACTGTTGCGACTCACGCCGCACGGCGAACAGCGCGAGGCCGTTGCCTTGCCGGTGCAATGTCCGACCATGCCCTGCTTCGGCGGTGACGACTTGCGCACGCTGTTCGTCACCAGCGGGCGCAAGGGCCGGCCCGCGGCCGAGTTGGAGCGCCTGCCGGCATCGGGCTCGGTACTCATGCGGCGCATGGAGGCGCAAGGACTGCCGGTCAGCTTCTTCGACGATTGATCCCATGTCCCTCCAGCACATCCCGCCGATCCAGTGCCTGCTGACCTTCGAGGCCGTGGCGCGGTTGCGGCACGCGGGCCGCGCGGCCGACGAACTCTGCGTGACCGCCAGCGCGGTCAGCCACCGCATCCGGCAACTCGAATCGCACGTGGGTTTCAAGCTGTTCGGCCGCAGCGACTTCAACCTCACCTCCGACGGTGCCGCCTACCTGGCCAACGTGCGCACCGGGCTCGCCGCCCTGCAGGCCGTGCCGGGCAGCAAGGCGGAGCAGCGCAGGACGCGCCTGCGCGTGGCGGTCACGCCCACGTTCAGCCGCCAGTTCCTGATGCCGCGGCTCGAACTGTTCCGCAACCTCTATCCCGATGTCGACCTGGTAATGCAGGTGTCGATCCCGTTGCTCGACGTGACCGCGGAGGAGGCCGACCTGGAAGTGCGCTACGGCACGGGCGCCTACGCCGACTGCGAGCACCGCCTGCTGATGGAAGAGCAGGTGGTGCCTGCCTGCAGCCACAGCTATCTCAACGAGTTCGGCCCCTTCGACGGATTCCGCACGCGCGCGGAGATCGCCGGTGCGCGCCTGATCCGCAGTCCGCTGGAACCCTGGAGCACCTGGTTCACCAACTGTGGCGTCGACAATCCGGAGCCGAACGTCGGTTCGCAGTTCAACGACCTGGGCCTGTTCTACGACGCGGCCGCGAGTGGCTTCGGCGTGGCGCTGGTGCGGTTGAAACTGGGCGCGGCGTGGCTCGAATCGGGGAGGCTGGTGCCGCTGTCGGACCAGCCGGTGCCATCGCCGCACCGGCACTACATCTGCTGGCAGCCCGGCGCGCTGGAGCGGTGGCAGTGCGCGGCCTTCGTCGACTGGATGGTGCGCACGCTGCGCTGACCGGATCCGGGCCGCGCCGGATCGGGGTCCGCAAAATTTCCTCAAGTGCCGGGCAAAAAACGATCAACCCGCGATGGGGCGCCCTTGCCTAGAGTCACGGACACAACATCCGGAGACACAACGCATGACCTGGCAGCAGATCTACGACCCGTTCGGCAACATGATCATTTCCACCGCGCTCGCCGCGATTCCAGTGGTGGTGATGCTCGCATGCCTCGGCTTCTTCCACATCAAGGCGCACATCGCGGCCGGACTGGGGCTGCTCGCGGCGCTGGCGGTCGCAGTGTTCGCCTATGGCATGCCGGCCGACATGGCCGGGCGCGCAGCCCTGTTCGGCGGCTTCACGGGCTTGCTGCCGATCGGGTGGATCGTGCTCAACATCATCTTCCTGCAGCAACTGGCCGAGCAGAACGGCAGCTTCAAGGTGCTGCAGGATTCGCTCTCGGGCATCACCGAGGACCGGCGCATCCAATTGCTGCTGATCTCGTTCTGCTTCGGCGCGTTCTTCGAAGGCGCGGCCGGATTCGGCACGCCGGTGGCGGTGACGGCAGGCATCCTGATCGGGCTCGGCTTCTCGCCGCTGGCCGCCTCGGGCCTGAGCCTGATCGCCAATACCGCGCCGGTGGCCTTTGGTGCGCTGGGCACGCCGGTCATCACGCTGGCCAAGGTGCACGGCTACGACCTGATGGAAGTCACCGCGATGATCGGCCGGCAACTGCCGTTCTTCTCGCTGCTGGTGCCGTTCTGGCTGATCTGGGCCTTTGCCGGCCGCAAGGCGATGATGGAAATCTGGCCCGCGATCCTGGTGACGGGCGTGTCGTTCGCGCTGCCGCAATACCTGGTCTCCAACTTCATCGGGCCGGAACTGGTGGACATCATCGCGGCCATCGTCTCGATGGTGAGCCTGGTGCTGTTCCTGCGTGTCTGGCAGCCCAGGAAAATCTGGCATTCGCCCTCGCTGCGCGGCAAGGATGTGAGCGCGCACGAAGCCAAGCCGCCGGCGCAGATCGTGGTCCACAGCCGCGAGGCGCTGGTCCGTGCCTGGACGCCGTGGCTGATCCTGTCGGTATTCGTCTTCGTGTGGGGCTTGCCGCAGGTCAAGGCCGCCCTCAACGGCATCTTCGCGCCCTCGTTCCCGATGGGCGGCCTGCACAACCTGGTCGAGAAGATGCCACCGGTGGTCACTGCGCCCACCAAGGAAGGCGCCGTGTACGTGCTGAGCCTGCTGTCGGCCACCGGCACCGGCATCCTGTTCTCGGCGGTCGTGAGCGCGCTGTTCATGAAATACAGCCCGGTCGAGATCGTGCGCACCTTCTTCCGCACCTTGTGGCTTCTGCGCTACTCGCTCGTCACCATCGTGCTGATGCTCGCGCTCGGCACGCTCACGCGCTATTCGGGCACCGACACCACGCTCGGCCTGGCCTTCGCCAACACGGGCGTGCTCTATCCCTTCTTCGGCACGCTGATGGGCTGGCTCGGCGTCGCGATGACCGGCTCCGACACCGCATCGAACGTCCTCTTCGGCGGCATGCAGAAGGTGGCGGCCGAACAGCTTGGCCTGTCGCCCAACCTCATGGGCGCGGCCAACAGTTCCGGCGGCGTCATGGGCAAGATGATCGACGCGCAATCGATCGTGGTGGCTTCCACCGCGACGCGGTGGTTCAATCACGAAGGCGACATCCTGCGCTACGTGTTCTTCCACTCGATCGCGCTGGCTGCGCTGGTCGGCCTGTATGTGACGATGCAGGCCTATGTGTGGCCATTCACGTTGATGGTCGTCCATTGAGAATGCTCCCATGAATGCCCCCGCGACGCCCACGCAGCAAGAACTGCTGTCGAAGACAGAACGCCAGGCGCAGGTCGTGCAGGCGTTGAAGGCCCATCTGCCCGCGCATGCGCTGATCTGGCAAGCCGAAGACACCACGCCCTACGAATGCGACGGGCTCACCGCCTATCGCGCGCGGCCGCTGGTCGTGGCCTTGCCCGAAACCGCGGCGCAGGTGCAGGCCGTGCTCAAGGCCTGCCACGCGCTTTCCGTGCCCGTGGTCGCGCGCGGCGCCGGCACCGGACTTTCGGGCGGCGCGATGCCCGACGCGATGGGCGTGACCCTGTCGCTGGCCAAGTTCAACAACATCCTCGAAATCGATCCGGTCGCGCGCACGGCCAGCGTGCAGTGCGGCGTGCGCAACCTGGCGATCAGCGAGGCGGCCGCGCCCTATGGCCTCTACTACGCGCCCGACCCATCGAGCCAGATCGCCTGCACCATCGGCGGCAATGTGGCGGAGAACTCGGGCGGCGTCCATTGCCTCAAGTACGGCCTGACCTTGCATAACGTGCTGCGCGTGCGCGGCTTCATGGCCGATGGCGAACCGGTCGAATTCGGCAGTGCGGCGCTCGACGCTGCCGGGCTCGACCTGCTGGCACTGGTGGTCGGCAGCGAAGGCATGCTCGCCGTGACGACGGAAGTGCTGGTCAAGCTGGTGCCCAAGCCGCAACTCGCGCGCTGCATCATGGCCAGCTTCGACGACGTGCGCAAAGCCGGCGATGCGGTGGCCGCCGTGATCGCCGCGGGCATCATCCCGGCCGGGCTGGAAATGATGGACAAGCCGATGACCGCCGCGGTCGAAGACTTCGTGCGTGCGGGCTATGACCTCACGGCCGCGGCCATCCTGCTGTGCGAATCGGACGGCACGCCCGAAGAGGTCGAGGAAGAAATCGGCCGCATGAGCGAGGTGCTGCGTCGCTGCGGCGCGACCGCCATCGCGGTGAGCGAGAACGAGGAAGAGCGCCTCAAGTTCTGGAGCGGCCGCAAGAATGCCTTCCCCGCGTCGGGCCGCATCAGCCCCGACTACATGTGCCTGGACTCGACCATTCCGCGCAAGCGCCTGGCCGACATCCTGCTGGCCATCCAGGAGATGGAGAAGAAATACAAGCTGCGCTGCTGCAACGTGTTCCATGCGGGCGACGGCAACCTGCATCCGCTGGTGCTGTTCGATGCCAACGACCCCGACGAACTGCATCGCTGCGAGCTGTTCGGCGCCGACATCCTGGAGACCAGCGTCGCGATGGGAGGCACCGTGTCGGGCGAGCACGGCGTGGGCGTGGAGAAGCTCAACAGCATGTGCGTGCAGTTCACGGCCGAGGAGAACGAGCAGATGTTCGGCGTGAAGCGCGCCTTCGATCCGTCCGGCATGCTGAACCCCGGCAAGGTGATCCCGACGCTGCAGCGCTGCGCCGAATACGGCAAGCAGGTGTTCCGTGCGGGCAAGGCGCAGCCCTTCTCGGACTTGCCGCGTTTCTGATGACTGCCATGGACTCCACTTTGCAAGCGATGGTCGAGCGCGTGCGCGCCGCGGCTGCGAACGCGACCCCGCTGCGCATCCGCGGTGGCGGCACCAAGGACTTCTACGGCGAGGCCATCGATGGCGAGGCGCTCGATACCGCATCGCTCGCCGGGGTCGTGAGCTACGAACCGACCGAACTGGTCGTCACCGTGCGCACCGGCCTGCCGTTGGCGGAACTCGAGGCGCTGTTGAGCGCCGAAGGCCAGTGCCTCGCCTTCGAGCCGCCGCGCTTTGCGGCGAACGGCACCGTCGGCGGCATGGTCGCGGCGGGGCTGAGCGGGCCTTCGCGTGCCAGTGTCGGCTCGGTGCGCGACCATGTGCTCGGTGCGGAGTTGCTCAACGGCAAGGCCGAGCTGCTGCGCTTCGGCGGCACTGTCATGAAGAACGTGGCGGGCTATGACGTTTCGCGCGTGCTGGCCGGTTCACTGGGCACGCTCGGCCTCATCACCGAAGTCAGCCTCAAGGTTCTGCCGATCGCACCCGCGCAAGCCACGCTGCGCTTCGATTGCAGCCAGGCCGATGCACTGCGCCTGCTGAACGCCTGGGGCGGCCAGCCGCTTCCACTCAATGCCAGTTGCTGGGTCGAAGACGCCGGACAGCCGGTGTTGTACCTCCGGCTGCGCGGCGCGGTGGCTGCGGTCGAGTCGGCATGCAAGCACCTCGGCGGCGTGCGGCTGGACAACGCGCAGGTCGCCGCCGATTGGGATGCCTGCCGCGACCAGACCTTGCCGTGGTTCGCGGACATTGCACCCACGCAGGACCTGTGGCGCGTCTCGGTTCCGCAGACCGCAACGGCGCTGTCCATCGACGGCGAGCCGCCGTTGATCGAATGGCATGGCGCACAGCGCTGGTACCGTGCCGAGTCGGAGCAGGGCGCCGCGATCCGTGCGGCGGCGAAGGCCGTGGGAGGCCATGCAACGCTCTTCAAGACGCGCGACGCGACGCGGCTTCGAGGCGACGCACGATTCGACGCGCTGTCACCCGCCCTGGCGCGCGTCCAGCGCAACCTGATGCACGAGTTCGATCCGCATCGCATCTTCAACCGTGGCCGCCTGGCCAGCGAAGCCTGACCCGCCATGCAAACAGAACTCGCCCCCGAATTCCAGAACACCCCCGATGGCCGCGAAGCCGAAGCCATCCTGCGCAAGTGCGTGCACTGCGGCTTCTGTACCGCGACCTGCCCGACCTACCAATTGCTCGGCGACGAACTCGACGGCCCGCGCGGACGCATCTACCTGATCAAGCAGGTGCTCGAAGGCAAGGCGCCAACGCGCAGTACGCAGATGCACCTGGACCGATGCCTCACCTGCCGCAACTGCGAAAGCACTTGCCCGAGCGGCGTGCAGTATGGCCACCTTGTCGACATCGGCCGCAAGATCGTCGATGAGAAAGTGCCGCGTCCGGCGATGGAATCGGCCACCCGCTGGCTGCTGAAGGAGACGCTTCCGTCGCCCGTGTTCGGCCCGGCCATGAAACTCGGGCAGAGCGTGCGCGGCCTGCTGCCCGAAAAGCTCAAGGCCAAGGTGCCGGCAAAGCAGGAGGCCGGCAAGTGGCCGACGCGCACGCACCCGCGCAAGGTGCTGATGCTCGCCGGCTGCGTGCAGCCGTCGATGATGCCCAACATCAACAGCGCGACCGCGCGCGTGCTCGACGCGGCCGGCATAGAAACCGTCATCGCGAAGGAGGCGGGCTGCTGCGGTGCCGTCAAGTTCCACCTCAACGACCATGAAGGCGGCAAGGCGCAGATGCGCGCCAACATCGACGCGTGGTGGCCGCAGGTCGACAGCGGCGCCGTCGAGGCGATCGTCATGAACGCATCGGGCTGTGGCGTGACGGTGCGCGAATACGGCCACATGCTGAAAGACGATGCAGCCTATGCGGCCAAGGCCGCGCGCATCAGTGCGCTGACCCGGGACCTCAGCGAGCTGCTGCCGGACCTGGTGAATTCGCTCAAGCCGCGCGTGAAGGCGCCGGCCGGCGTCGTCGCCTACCACCCGCCCTGCACACTGCAGCACGGCCAAAAGCTGCGCGGCGGCGTCGAGGTGAACCTGCGGGCGCTCGGTTTCGACGTGCAGGTCGCGCGCAATGAATCGCACCTTTGTTGCGGCTCGGCCGGCACCTATTCCGTGTTGCAGCCCGAACTGGCCTATCCGCTGCGCGACCGCAAGCTGGGCCACCTGAACCAGCTGCAACCGACCACCATCGTGTCGGCCAACATCGGCTGCATCACGCACCTGCAAAGCGGCAGCGAAACGCCGGTGCGGCATTGGGTGGAACTGCTCGACGCGGCGCTTGTGCCGTCCGCCACATCGGCTTGATCGCACACGGATTGCAGGACGGGTCCGACCCAGCCTGAACGTGCTGCGCCGCATCATGAACTCATCCTGACATTCAGGAAGGAGTTCGATATGGTTTCCCCAGCTTCCCTTCAGTACTTGCGCAGCGGCATCGTGGCTGGCGCATGCGCCATGGCGGCATGCGGCGCCTGGGCGCAATCCGATTCACCCGCACACGTGTGCGGCGGCATCGGGTCGGATGAGTCGGTGGCGATGCGTGCTCAGATGAAGGACCACCCGCTGTCCTTGCTGTTCGCACGGCCCGACGGCGCCTACCTGGCCGATGTCGACGTCACGATCCAGGACGCGACGACCGCCGCCCCGGCCCTGGTGTTCCGCGCACGCGGCCCCGTGTGCCTGGTGGATTTGCCCACCGGGTCCTACATGGTGCAGGCGACTAGCGGCGGCGTGACGAAGAACCAGGCGGTGACGATCGCCAGCGGGCCGAAGACGGTGGACTTCCGCTTCTAGCAAGCGCCCATCGGGAGCCGAAAACAGGCTCTCAGAGTGCTCCACGACGCAGGGCGTCTTCCGCAACGCAAGCAACCAGGACGAGCACGGCGAAGTCTGTTCGTGGGCGCCCGCGTAACCGGCTTTGCCGGGCCACCGAGTGCGCCCCCTGGAGGGTGAGCCGCCGCAGGCGCTTCGGGGGTGCTTCACTCCCCCCGCGGAACCGGCTCTGCCGGGCCGCCGGGTACGCCCCCGCGAGGGGGGCGCCGCAGGGCTTCAGGGCATTTCATCTAAATGTTTCGACGGCAGCGTGCGCGGCGTGCTCGCCATGCTCCTGCACGAAGTGCCCGCCTTTTTCGATCACCAGGGGTTCCGGGCAGTTGCGGATGAGTTTCTGCATCGCCTGCATCGCAGGCACCCCCATCACCGGGTCGAGCGCGCCGACAGCCATGACCGTGCGGCCCTGCCATTGCGAGCCGAAGAATGCGCGGGCTTCGCGCGACACGGCTGCGCCATCGGAATCGACGAACTCCGGCACCATCGGCGGAAAGGCACGCAATGCCGCGCGATAAGTGGCATCCGGAAACGGCGCGTTGTACGCCGCGCATTCGCCAGCGCTCATCTGCGGATTGCCGCGCCCGAAGAGTCGGCCCACATCGAACCCCGGATTCTTCGCGCACATCTCGCGCCACGCCAGGAAGCCGGCGCCGAGCGGTGCGTCGCCCGTGCCAAAAGCCGTGTTCATGACGAGCAGGTCACGGTAACGCGCAGGCGCTGCCATCGGCAAGGTCAGGCCGAGCAGGCCGCCCCAGTCCTGTACTACCAGCACGATGTTGTTCAGGTCCAGCTTTTCGACGAATTCGAGCAGCACCTGCCGATGCCAGGTGAAGCTGTGGGCGCTGTCGTCCTTCGGCTTGTCGCTCTTGCCGAAGCCGATCAGGTCCGGCGCCACCACGCGATGCCCGGCCGCCAGGAAGATCGGGATCATCTTGCGATAGAGGTAGCTCCAGGACGGGTTGCCGTGCAGGCACAGCCAAGTCTGTGCCGCGTCGCGTGGCCCTTCGTCGAGGTAGTGCAGTCGCAGGCCCGCGAGAGATGGCAGATCCGACATGTAGTGCGGCGCCCACGGATAGCCGGGCAAGTCGGCGAAGCGTTCTTCCGGCGTGCGCACGGCGTCTGTCCTGAGGGGCGATGCTGTCATCCAGTCTCCTCGCTTTGTTGCGCGATTCTTTCAGGCGCTCTTCAAGGCTTTTTCGATATCGCGCGTCATCGAGGCCGGCGTGTCGAGCGGCGCATAGCGCTTGAGCACCTTGCCGTCGCGCCCGACCAGGAACTTGGTGAAATTCCACTTGATCGCGGTCATCCCGAGCAGCCCCGGCTTTTCCTTGGTGAGCCACTGGTAGAGCGGCGCTGCGTTGCTGCCGTTGACGTCGATCTTTTCCATCATCGGAAAGCTCACGCCGTAGTTCTTGGTGCAGAAGGCGCCGATCTCCTCGTTGGTGCCCGGGTCTTGCGCGCCGAACTGGTTCGACGGAAAACCCAGGATCGTGAGGCCTTCGCCGGAATACTTTTCGTGCAGCGCCTCGAGCCCCTCGAACTGCGGCGTGAAGCCACATTTGCTCGCCGTGTTGACGATCAGCAAGACCTTGCCGCGAAAGTTCTTGAGCGCGATCGGCTTGCCGTCGATGCTGGTGGCCTTGAAGTCATAAATACTCGCCATCGCCATTCCTTGCAGTGGGTAAAGGCAAACATCCTAGTCCGGCCCGCCAAGCATGTCAGTCACAGGCATTCCACCCGCCCAACGCCCCGGCGTGTTCGTGAAACACCGCGGAACCGGCTTTGCCGGGCCGCAGGTGTTGCCCCCGGCAGGGGGTGGGAGGAGCGCACGAAGTGCGCGGAGCCTGGGGGCGAGCCAGTGATTCGAGTCAGTGATGCTTGTCGCTGCGCGCAATCTGCAGCAGATGCTCGATTTCCTCGGGGTACTTCTTGCAGTTGTAGTCGTACCAGCGCTGGATGATCCACATGACGCCGGCGACCAGGCCGCCGAAGGCCCCGATGGCCGTGTACACCGACAGGCCCGCGCCGGTGCAGGCGCTGTAGAACACGCCGAGCACCAGGATGCAGGCCTGCTCGTTGAAGTTCTGCACGGCGATGGAACGGCCCGCGCCCATCAGGTTATGGCCGCGGTGCTGCAGCAGCGCGTTCATCGGCACCACCAGAAAGCCCCCCAGCCCGCCCAGCAACACCAGGAACGGCACCGCCACCCACAGGTTGGTGATGAAGTTCAGCGAGATCACCAGCAGGCCCATGCCGATACCCATCGGGATCACCCGCGTGGCCATGTCCAGCCGCATGCGCATCGATGCCACCACCGCGCCGACGGCGGTGCCCACCACCACCACCCCGGTGAGCGCGGTGGCCTGCGCCGTGCTGTAGCCCAATGCCAGCGTGCCCCATGCCAGCACGATGTACTTGAGGCTGCCGCTGGCGCCCCAGAACAGCGTGGTGGTTGCCAGCGAAATCTGTCCGAGCCGATCGCGCCAGAGCCGCGAATTGCAATGCCAGAAATCAGGCAGCAGCGCCACCAGGTTGCCGAAGAAACTCTTGCGCGGATTGGACCGCAGTGGCCGCATCTCGACCCCGGTGTGCGGAATGCGCGTGTTGAACCAGGCGGCGATCAGGTACACGAAGATCAGCACGCTGATGGCGGCTTCGGGCGCGGACTCGATCCCGGTGTTGATGAACGGCATGTCGAACTGCAGCAGGAAGTGCGACACCGCGTGGCCGACCAGTTGCCCGCCGAGCAGGATGCCCAGGATGATCGACGCGATGGTGAGCCCCTCGATCCAGCCGTTGGCCTTGACCAGTTGCGAGGCCGGCAGCAGTTCGGTGAGGATGCCGTACTTGGCCGGCGAGTAGGCCGCGGCGCCCAACCCCACGATCGCGTAGGACACCAGCGGATGCGAGCCGAACAGCATCATCATGCAGCCCAGCACCTTGATCGCGTTGCTGATGAACATGACCTTGCCCTTGGGCAAGGCGTCGGAAAAGGCGCCCAGCAGCGGCGCCAGCACCACATAGAAAATGGCAAAGATCGGGACCAGCGCGGCGCGTTGCCATTCGGCGGCGCCAGTGCTTCTCAACAGTTCGATGGCGGCGACGAAAAGCGCATTGTCGGCCACGGACGAGAAGAACTGGGCCGACATGATGGTGTAAAAACCGCGCTTCATCGATGGGCATGCTGGCCAGTGGAAAAAGGGCCGCTGGCAATAGTGGGGAAAGGTCTCCGCCGCCGGGGCGGACAGGCGGTTATAGCATGGGGTCCAATGCCAGAATCAGGGGAGGTTCCCACGGGTTCACCCGCGCTCAGACCGTGCTGTTTTGCGCGCCGGTGCCTCCGCCATTCTCCACGTCCACGCCATCCGATGCCGCGCCCCATCCTCGCCACGATCCATGCCGACGCCTTGCGTCACAACCTGAATCGCGCGCGCCGCGCCGCGCTCGACTCGCGCGTGTGGGCCGTCGTCAAGGCCAACGCCTACGGACACGGCATCGAGCGTGTCTACGAAGGCCTGCGCGGCGCCGACGGATTTGCACTGCTCGACCTGGGCGAAGCCGAACGTGTGCGCGCACTAGGCTGGCGCGGTCCGGTGTTGCTGCTGGAAGGCGTATTCGACGCGCGCGACCTCGAACTCTGTTCGCGCCTCGACCTTTGGCACACGGTGCATTGCGACGAGCAGATCGACATGCTCGCGGCGCACAAGACGCAGCAACCGCAGCGCGTGTTCCTCAAGATGAACTCGGGCATGAACCGGCTCGGCTTCACCCCCGAACGCTACCGCGCCGCGTGGACGCGCCTGAACGCGCTGCCCCAGGTCGACGAGATCTCGCTGGTCACGCATTTCAGCGACGCCGACGGCCCACGCGGCATCGAAGCGCAGGTGAAAGCATTCCGCCGCGCGACCGAAGACCTGCCCGGCGAGCGCTCCATCGCCAACAGTGCCGCATTGTTGAGACACTCCGAGGACACGCGCGCCGACTGGGTGCGCCCCGGCATCCTGCTGTACGGCAGCGCGCCCGACTTTCCCGATCACGATGCGGCGCACTGGCAGTTGCAACCGACCATGACCTTGGCCACGCGGCTCATCGGCATCCAGGAACTGGCGCCGGGCGCATTGGTGGGCTACGGCTCCAGCTTTGCCGCCGAGCAGCCGATGCGCATCGGCGTCGCCGCGGTCGGCTATGCGGACGGCTACCCGCGCCATGCGCACACGGGCGCGCCGGTGCTGGTGAACGGCGTGCGCACGCGCATGGTCGGGCGGGTGAGCATGGACATGATCACGGTCGACCTGACGCCCGTGCCGGACGCGGCGTTCGGCAGCGAGGTCGTGCTGTGGGGCCGCTCGGCCGTCAACGGCACCGTGTTGCCCATCGACGACGTAGCACGCGCTGCCGGTACGGTCGGTTACGAACTCATGTGCGCGCTGGCCCTGCGGGTGCCTACGATCGTTGCATGACGGCCTTGTTCGCCAGCGCATGAAAGTCCTCTCCAACTGGCGCTCCGTCAGGCTTTGGGAAAGCGTCTACGAACGCGATCTCCGTCGCCGCCACAGCCTGCGCGCCTACGGCATCGCGATCGGCATCGTCACGCTGCTGTTGATGTGGGGCGTTGCGGAATTGGTACGGCACCTCGGCACGCATTCGCTGGCGGTGCGCTACGCCTTCACGCTGGGCGTCGGCTACGTCGCGTACCTGCTGATCCTGCGCTGGTGGGCGCAGCGCCTGGTGGACGACCGCACCGTCCTGAACGTCGACCTGCCGGACGCCGGCACCGGTCTCGACACCGACACCAGCTATGCCTCGCTGGCGCGCGCCGACGGCACCGGGCTCGGCGACCTGCCGGGCGGCTCGCTCGACTTCGCAACCGCCGACGACGGCACCCTCATCGTGGTGCCGGTCATAGCGATCTTCCTGATCGGCATCGCGGTGGTGCTGGGTGCCGGCTGGCTCGTGATGCTGTTCTTCAGCTCCGACGTGCTGCTGGCCGTCACGCTCGAAGTCGCTTTTTCCTACGTGGCCGCGCGCGCCACCTTGCGCCTCGCGCGCGCCGGTTGGCTGTCGGCCGCGGTGAAGCTGACCTGGAAGCCGCTGCTCGGCGCGGTGGTCTGCGCCATCGTGCTGGGCGCGGCGATCGACGTTTTCCTGCCGGCCGCGACGACGCTGCCGCAGGCGGTGCGCATCATGCTCGGGGGGAAATAGAGCACCCCCGAAGCGCCTGCGGCGCTTCCCCCTCAAGGGGGCGCACCCGGCGGCCCGGCAAAGCCGGTTCCGCAGGTGCCCACGAACAGACATCGCCGTGCTCGTCCTGGTCTCGTGGGTCGCCGGTCGCAGAAGCGTCCTGGTGCACTGATGTGAGGTTCAGTACAAGCCGAGTTGACGCGCCTGCAGCCGCGACAGGCCCAGCAGCGCATCGGTGAATGGCGTCGGGACTTTCGTCAACTGGCCCAATTCGCGCACCGCGCTCACCAGCGCATCGAGTTCGACCGCGCGGCCGGCTTCCACGTCCTGCAGCATCGATGTCTTGAAGGCGCCGAGCCGCCGCGTAACGACGTGGCGGTCTTCCGGCGTATCGGCGATCGGGATGCCGATGTGCGCGCCGATCGCCTTGGCCTCCAGCATCACGGCCGAGATGAAGCCGAGCACCAGATCATCGCCAAGGATCAGGTCGGTGGTTGCGCGGGTCAGGGCGCTGATCGGATTCACCGTCATGTTGCCCCACAGCTTGAACCACACGTCCTTCTGGATCTGCGACGACAGCTTGGCGTCGATGCCGGCGCGGGTCAGCAAGTCCAGCAGCGCGCGGGCGCGCGGCGTGGCCTCGCCCGACGGCTCGCCGATGATGAGCCCGTTGCCGAAGTGATGCCGCACCACGCCCGGCGCATCGACCGAGCAACTGCAATGCACCACGCCGCCGATCACATGCCGCTCGGGTATCGCGGCGGCGATGGCGCCGTCCGGGTCGACCGCCGCGAGCCGCGTGCCGGCCAGCGCGCCGCCGAAGCCGCCTTGCAGGAACCACCATGGCACGCCGTTCATCGCGACCAGCACGATGGTGTCGGGCCCCAGCAGCGGCGCGATGTGCGTGGCCACGCCGGCCAGCGAAGGTGCCTTCACCGCCACGACGACGAGGTCCTGCTCGCCCAGATCGGCCGGGTCGGCGACGGCGTTCACTGGTACGCGCGTGCGCACGTCGCCGCGCATCAGCGACAGGCCGTCGCGCTGCAATGCTTCGAGCGTCGCGCCGCGCGCCACCACGTTGATGCGCTCGCCGGCCTGCGACAGCGCCGCGCCGATCCAGCCGCCGATGGCGCCGGCACCGTAGATGCAGATCTTCATGTCAGTGCTCCATCACGCTATCGCGTGATCCGCGACGCATGAACCCAGGACGAGCACAGCGAAGTCTGTTCGTGGGCACCCGCGGAACCGGCTTTGCCGGGCCGCCGGGTGCGCCCCCTCGAGGCCCCTCGAGGGGGAGGCGCCGCAGGCGCTTCGGGGGTGTTTCATTTCCTGTAGCTGTCGTCGATGCGATCGACCTGCCGCACCAGCGCGTCGAACATGTCGCGGCCGGCGCCGTGGTCGGGGTTGAACTGCAGCGCGTCGCGCGTGCAGCGGCGCGCAATATCTTCGCTCACCGGAATGGCCGCGCCCATGGAGAACGTCGCCATCTGTATTTCACAGGCGCGCTGCAAGGTCCAGAGAATCGCGAAGGTCTGCGGCAGGGTCCGGCCCCAGGCCAGCAAGCCATGGTTGCGCAGGATCACGGCCGGGCGGTTGCCGATGCTCTTGAGCAGTCGCGGCCCTTCGTCGGCATGGATCGTGATGCCCTCGAAGTCGTGGTACGCGACCATGTCGTACAGCTGCGCGGTGTAGAAGTTGGTCTGCTGCAAGCCGCCTTGCAGGCAGGCGACCGCCACCCCGGCGGTGGTGTGCGTGTGCATCACGCAGTGCGCCTCGGGCATGTGGTCGTGGATGGTCGCGTGCACGGTGAAGCCGGCCGGGTTGACCGGGTACGTGCCGCCGCAGAGCACCTTGCCCTGCAGGTCGATCTTCAGCAGGTTGCTCGCCGTGACTTCGGTGTAGTGCAGGCCGAAGGGATTGATGAGGAACTGCTTCTCGCCTCCCGTCACGCTCTCGGGCAGGCGCACCGTGATGTGGTTGTAGATCATCTCGGTCCAGCCCAGCATCGCGAAGACGCGGTAGCAGGCGGCCAGTTGCAAGCGCGCGGCGCGCTCGTCGGGATGCATCAACGAGGCATCCGGTGCGTCGAGACGGGTGTTCATGGTCAGTCCTCCAGCGCCCTGCGCGAGTCAGTAGGTCTTGCTGGCCGGCGCCGAGGTGACGCCGGCCTTGAAGCGTGCCGCCAATGCGGTGGTGTGCCGCACCAGCAGGTTGGTGTCGAGCCCGACGGCGACGAAGGTCGCGCCGAGTTCCAGGTAGCGCTTCGAAAGCGCTTCGTCCGGCGTCAGGATGCCGGCTGCCTTGCCTGCGCGAATGATGCGCCGGATCGCGTCCTCGATGGCCGCCTGAACCTCCGGATGGCCCGCGTTGCCCAGATGCCCGAGCGAAGCCGACAGGTCGGCCGGTCCGATGAAGACGCCGTCCACGCCATCGATTGCCGCGATGGCATCGAGGTTGTCGAGCGCCTCGCGCGACTCGGCCTGCACCAGCAGGCAGACCCGGTCGTTCGCCTCTTTCGCATAGTTGCCATAGCGGCCCCATTGCGAGGCCCGTGCGCCACCCATGCCGCGGATGCCGTGCGGCGGGTAGCGCATCGCGCGAACGATGGCGCTGGCCTGCGCGGGCGTGTCGACCATCGGCACCAGGAGTGTCTGCAAACCGAGGTCGAGGTATTGCTTGATCATCGCGGTGCCTGCGTCCCCGTGGCCGAGCGGCACGCGCGCGATGGCATGGGCGCCCGGATAGGCCGCGATGGCCTGCGCCTGCTGCAGGATGCTCTGCAGGCCGTTGGGCGAATGCTCGCCGTCGATCAACAGCCAGTCGAAGCCGGCGCCCGCGCAGATCTCCGCGCTGTAGCCATCGGCGAGTCCGAGCCACAGGCCGATCTGCGCGCGCTTCTCGATCAGGGCTTGCTTGAATGGGTTGAGAGGTGTCTGCATGAAAAAGTCCTTCCTTCAGGCGAATCTGAATGAAATGGAGCCGAGCGGCCCGTAGTCGGCATGGAATGTATCGCCCGGTGCGCCGGTCGTGGGCCGCGTGAACGAGCCCCCCAGCACTACCTCGCCGGCTTGCAGGCTTTCGCCCCAGGGCGCCAGCTTGTTGGCCAGCCAGGCGACGCCGGCCGCCGGATGGTTGAGCACGGCGGCGGCCACGCCCGATTCCTCGATCACGCCGTTCTTGAACAGCAGCGCGCTCACCCAGCGCAGGTCGACCGCATCCGGCTTGACCGGCCGGCCGCCGGTCACGATGCCGGCGTTGGCCGCGTTGTCGGCGATGGTGTCGAACACCTTGCGCATCTGCCGGGTGTGGCGGTCGAACTGCTCGATGCGCGCGTCGATGATCTCGATGGCCGGCACCACGTAGTCGGTCGCGGCAAGCACGTCGAAGATCGTGACGTTGGGGCCTTCGAGCTTCCTGCCGAGCACGAACGCGAGCTCGACCTCGATGCGCGGCGCGATGAAGCGCGTGAACGGGATGTCGCCGCCCTGCTCGAAGAACATGTCGTCGAGCAGCGTGCCGTAGTCGGGCTCGGTGATCTGGCTGGCCTGCTGCATTGCGCGCGAGGTCAGGCCGATCTTGTGGCCTTTCACCGTGCGCCCTTCCGCCAGCTTGGTCTTCATCCATTCGCGCGAGATGGCGTAACCGTCCTCGACGGTCATCTGCGGGAAGCGCTTCGAGAAATGCTCGACCTGCACGCGCGACTTTTCGCTCTGGTGCAGTTCGTGCGCGAGTTGCCGGATCACGTTGTCGTCGAGCATGGGCGCTACTTGTTGAACAGGGGATGCAGGTTGCTGTGCTTGCCGTCGTAGACCTGGCCGGCGCCTTCGTCGATCTGCAGCGTGATTCCGAGATGGCGCTTGGAGAAGATCGGATCGAAGTGCGACTTGACACTGGCCAGCAGCGCATCGCCGGTGGCCTTCTTCACCGCGCCGGTCCGGCCGCCAGCCATGCGCAGGTTCAAGTACACGAAGGCATAGTCGTCGCGCCCGTCGGCCACGGCATAGTGCGCGGCCGGGTAGGCCAGCACGCGCGTTCCGCCGGTCGGAAACACTTGCTTGCCGGCCTCGTCGCGCTGCGCGAGCATGGTGTCGGCCAGCGTGCGGCACAGCGCCGGCATGTCGGTCTGCGCTTCGATGTTCGGTGTGTAGAGGATGACGAGGTGCGGCATGGGGACTCCTCAGGCAATGGCATCGGCAGGCAGCGGCGTGACCGGAAAGACGGCGTTGATCTGGCCCGTGCCGGAACTGCCGAAGTACGGGGTGACGATGTCCACCGGCGCCTCGTAGCGGTCCCAGCCCAGCAGGCCCAGCAGCATCGCGGTGTCGTGCATGTCGCCTTCGCCCCAGCACTTGTCGGCATACATCGGCAGCATGCCGATGAAGGTCTTCCAGTCGCCGGCCTTCCACAGCTCGACCACGCGACGGTCGACCTGCTCGAGGAAGGGATCGTAAACCTTGTGCATGAACTCGGGCGCGCGGCCGTTGTCTGCGAAGTGGTGCGACAGCGATCCGCTCGCGAACACGGCCACGGTGCCGTCGTAGCGCTCCTCGATCGCGCGGCGCACCGCCAGGCCGAAGCGGCCCGACTCGCGCAGGTCGTGCCAGTCGCACCAGCCGCTGATGCTGATCACCTTGTAGTGTTGGTCGGCGTTCATGTAGCGCATGGGCACGAGCGTGCCGTATTCGAGTCCCAGCGTGGTGTCGCTGTGGGCGCGGCTCTTCACGCCCATCTCGTTGGCCATGTCGCCGATCAGGTGGCCCAGCACCGGGTTGCCCGGATAGGCATAGGGCATGTTCTTGATGAAGTGCGGCAGCTCATTGCTGGTGTAGGTGCCGCTGAACGCCGGGCCGCAGTTGATGTGGTATTCGCTGTTGACCTGCCAGTGCACGTCGAACACCACGATGGTGTCCACGCCGAGCGCGCGGCAGCGGCGGTCGATTTCCTTGTGGCCGTTGATCGCGGCATCGCGGCAGCCGAAGTTCGGGCCGGGGAATTCCGACAGGTACATCGACGGCACGTGCGTGATCTTGGCGGCGAGTGCTAGCCTACCCATGAACGTTCTCCCGGTTTCGCGGCTCTTCCCTCGAGGGGAGGATCGGGGTGGAGGGCGCCCGGTGCGCCTCGAAGCGGAACGACTTCATGCCGTTCCCCAGTGGGGAATGTGGTGCGAGCCCATCGACACGGCGACGTTCTTCGGCTCGCAGAACACCTCGTAGCTCCAGGTGCCGCCTTCGCGCCCCGTGCCCGAGGCCTTGGTGCCACCGAAGGGCTGGCGCAGGTCGCGCACGTTCTGGCTGTTGACGAAGCACATGCCGGCCTCGACCGCGGCCGCCACGCGGTGCGCGCGACCGATGTTCTCGGTCCAGACATAGCTGCTGAGGCCGTAGGGAATGTCGTTGGCCAGGCGGATCGCATCGGCCTCGTCGTCGAACGGAATCAGGCAAGCGACGGGTCCGAAGATTTCGTCCTGCGCGATCTTCATGCGGTTGTCGACATCGGCGAAGACGGTGGGCAGCACGTAGTTGCCCTTTCGCACGCGTTCCGGAAGGTCGGGCGCGCCTAGGCCGCCGCACAGCAGCGTCGCGCCTTCCTTCGGACCCAGCTCGATGTAGCTGCGCACCTTGGCCAGGTGTGCCTGCGAAATCATCGGGCCGACGATGGTTTTCTCGTCGAGCGGATCGCCGACGACGATGCGCTTGGCGCGCGCTGCGAACTTCGCCGCAAAGTCCGCATAGATCGAGCGCTGCACCAGGATGCGCGAGCCGGCCGTGCAGCGTTCGCCGTTGTTGCTGAAGATCATGAAGATCGCGGCATCGAGCGCGCGGTCGAGGTTCGCGTCGTCGAAGATCACGAAGGGGCTTTTGCCGCCGAGCTCCATGCTGAACTTCTTGAGGCCTGCGCTCTGCACGATGCGGTTGCCCGTGGCCGTCGATCCGGTGAACGAAATCGCGCGCACGTCGGCGTGTGAGACCAGCGGCTCGCCCGCCTCCTTGCCGTAGCCGTGCACGAGGTTCAGCACGCCGGCCGGAATGCCGGCTTCGAGCGCCAGTTCGCCGAGCCGCGCCGCCGTCAGCGGCGACAGCTCGCTCATCTTCAGCACCGCGGTGTTGCCGAACGCGAGGCAGGGCGCGACCTTCCACGTGGCTGTCATGAACGGCACGTTCCACGGCGAGATCAGCGCGCACACGCCGACCGGGTGGAATAGCGTGTAGTTCAGATGCGTTTCGGTCGGATAGGTGTGGCCATCGACGCGCGTGCACATCTCGGCGAAGTAGTAGAAGTTGTCGGCCGCGCGCGGCACGAGCTGCTTGCCGGTCTGCGCGATGACCTGTCCGCAATCGTTGGTCTCGGTCTGCGCGATGGCGGGCACGTGGGCCGCGATCAGGTCGCCGAGCTTGCGGATCAGCTTCGCGCGTTGCGGTGCCGGCATGCCGGCCCACTTCGGAAAGGCTTCCTTGGCTGCGGCCACGGCGGCGTTGACTTCGGCTTCGCCGCCCGAGGCCACCTCGGCCAGCACCTCCTGCGTGGCGGGGTTGACCGTTTCGAAGTAGTCCCTGCCCGTGACGGACTTGCCGCCGATGAGATGGTTGATCTGTTGCATGGAAAGAGTCCGGTTCAATCGAGTTTGATGTCGCGTGCCTTGATCAAGGCGTGCCATTTCTTGCGCTCCGCGTCGGTGTAGCGCGTCATTTCGGCGGCGTCGGCGGGGCGTGCTTCCCAGCCCGCGTCGTAGAGCTTCTGGCGCACGCCGGCATCGGCCATGGCCTTCTGCAGCTCGCTGCCCAGCTTGGCCTGCATTTCTTTCGGCGTGGCCGCGGGCGCGACGAGGCCCTGCCAGGTGTAGGCCTCGACGTTGGCGAAGCCGAGTTCCTTGGCGGTGGGGGTGTTGGGCAATTGCGGCACGCGCTCGGCCGACATGGCGAGCAGCGGCACCACCTTGCCGGCCTTGACGGCGCTCACGCCGCTGGGCAGATCGAGCATCATCAGCGTGACCTGGCCGCCCATCAGGTCCTGCAGCGCGGGCGCGCCGCCCTTGTAGGGTACGTGCAGCATCGACACGCCGGCCTCGCGCTGGAACAGTTCGAGCGCGAGGTGGTGCGGGCTGCCGGTGCCCGGCGTCGCGATGGTGTATTTGCCGGGCGACGCCTTGAGCGCGGCGATCAGCGCCTGGGCGTCGGCGATGCCGGCGTTGGGCGCGGCCGTGATGATGAGCGGCGAACGGCCCATCATGCCGATCAGCGCGAAGTCTTTCTCCGCGTCGTAGGGCAGCTTCTTGTAGAGCGCGGGGTTGTAGACCAGCACGCCGTTGTCGGCCGAGAACACCGTGTAGCCATCGCCGGCCGAACGCGCCACGTTTTCCGACGCGATGATCGCGCCCGCGCCGGGCCTGTTGTCGACCACCACGGGCTGGCTCCATTGCTGCGACACCTGTGCGCCCACGGTGCGTGCAAGAAAGTCGGTGCCGCCGCCGGCCGGATAGCCGACCACCCAGCGCACGGGCTTGGTGGGGTAGGCGGTCTCCGCGAGCGCGGTGGTCGATGCGGCCAGCAATGCCAATGCGGCCGCGGTGAACTGGATGAACTTCTTGCCGGTGATCATGTCGTGTCGTCTCCGCTGATGCGGTTGTGGGTAGGGCTGGAAAAAATGCGCCGCAAGGGCGCGCCGGCTCAGGCTGCCGCGATGGTGTTGACCAGCGCGCCGATGCCCTCGATCTCCGTCACGACCACGTCGCCCGGCTGGCAATCGACCACGCCGTCGGGCGTGCCCGTGAGGATCAGGTCGCCCGGCGACAGCGTCATGAAGCTGCTGAAATATTCGATGAGAAAGGGCGCGTCGAAGATCATGTCGCGCGTGTTGCCCGACTGCGTGACCTTGCCGTTGACCGTGGTCCGCAGCGCGAGCGCCATCGGGTCGGCCACGTCCTTCGCATCGACGAGCCAGGGGCCGATCGGCGTGCAGGTGTCGCGGTTCTTCACGCGCAGGTTGGGGCGGTACCAGTTCTCCAGGTAGTCGCGGATCGCGTAGTCGTTGGCGACCGTGTAGCCGCCGATGAAGTCGTAGGCGTCGTCGCGCCGCACCTTCTTGGCGGTGCGCCCCACGACGATCACGAGTTCGCATTCGTAGTGCATGAACTGCACGCCGCGCGGGCGCCGCGTGGCCTGGCGGTGGCCTGTCAGCGTGCCCTCGCCCTTGACGAAAACCAGCGGCTCTTCGGGCGCCTTGAATTCGAGTTCCTTCGCATGGTCGGCATAGTTGAGGCCGAGCGCGAGGATGGTGCGCGGGCGCGGTGTGGGTGCCAGCGGGGGCAGCCAGGTGAGCAGGTCCTGGAACACCACTCGGCCGTCGTCGAGTCGCACGGCCGCGTCGGGCAGTCCGCCGAATTCGTGGGCGGTGCCGGTGTGTTCGCGGCCCTCGTAGATGACGCGTGCGTGCTTCATGCCGCTTCCTGTCTCAGCGTGTTGCTCAATGTCTCGAAGCCCGGTGCGGAAATCTCGATGTGATGGCCCGCACGGGCCAGCGGTCGGCCGGCGTCGCAACCGAGCATCAGCACGTCGCCACGCGCGAGCGTCATGAACTCGGCGACATCGGCGAGCAATTGCTGCGCCGGGCGCACGAGGTGAGAGAAGTCGATTGATTGCCGAAGCTCGCCGTCGATGCGCACTTCGATGCGGAAGCTTGCGGGGTCGACCGCTTCCTGCGCATCGCGCAGCATCGGGCCGATGCCGAGGAAGCCGTCGACGCACTTGTACTTCACCGGTGGACGGAAGAAGCTGGCATGCGGAATCGACAGGTCGTTCATCAGCACGAAGCCCGCGACGCCTTCGTCGCCGATCACCATGCCGATGCTTGCGCCAACCTCCACTTCCGGCACCTGCGCGGGCACGGCGATGGCGCTGCCATGCGGGCTCCAGGTGTTCGCGGTCTTCACGTAAAGCACCGGTGCCTTCGCAGGCGCCTTGTAGGGCGGTTGCGTCATCTGCGGCGCGAGCGCCTCGACCTCGGCGCGGAAGTTGAGCAGCGTGCCGTACACGGTGCCGGTGGGAAGGTAGTGCGGCATGGTGCTCATTCAATAACCTCCGCGCTGCGCACTGCGGTGCGAGCTTGCTTGGGGCGGCCCGGCGCGGCGCTCATCGGGCAACTTCCGTGCGTCGCACTGCGGTGCGAGCGCCTTCGGGTGGACGGGGCGACGCTCACGAAGGCTGCTCCAACGTGATCAGCTCGTCGAGCAGGGCATACAACTGCTCGAGCTTGGCCTTGCCCAGCGACTGCTCGAGCCATGCGTAGTGGGCCTCGATGGTGCTCGACAGGCGTCGCGCCAGTTTCTTGCCCTGCGCCGTGGCCTCGATGACCGTGCGGCGCTGGTCTTCCGGATCGCGGCTGCGCCGGACCAGGCCGTCGCGCTCCATGCGCGCGAGCATGCCGGTGAGGCTCGGGCCGAGGATGAAGGCCTCGCGCGCCACACGGCCGGTTTCGACCGCGCCATGCTCGCCCAGCACCCGCAGCACGCGCCATTGCTGGTCTGACAGGTCGTGCTCGCGCAGGCTCGGGCGCGTGTGGGCCATCACGGATTCGCGTGCCTGCAGCAGCAGGCGCGGGAGGTTGCGGTGGACGAATGGTGTGTTCATGGGAGGCGCCATTATTTAACATGTTAAATAAAATGCAAGTGGCGCGACGATGACATGCGCACGGGTTTACCCGCAGATCTCGGCGCAGAAGCAGCCGGGCGCTCCCTACACTCGGTCGATGGCAAAGGAAAAAACAAACTACGTCTGCAGCGAATGCGGCGGCGTCAGCTTCAAGTGGCTGGGCAAGTGCCCGAGCTGCGGTGCATGGAACACATTGGTCGAGCAGGTTGCAGCGCAAGGGGGCGGCGCGGGCAACAACCGCTTCAGCGCGCCGTATACGGCCCTGGGCGGCACCTCCGAACTCGCGACGCTGTCGGAGATCGAGGCCAATGATGTGGCGCGCACGCCGACCGGCATCGACGAGCTCGACCGGGTGCTCGGCGGCGGCATCGTGGCCGGCGGCGTCACGCTGATCGGCGGGGACCCCGGCATCGGCAAGTCGACGCTGCTGCTGCAGGCCGTCGATGCGCTGCAGCGTGCGGGGCAAAATGCGCTCTACGTGACCGGCGAGGAAAGCGGCGCCCAGGTCGCGCTGCGCTCACGACGGCTCGGGCTGGAGCATTCGCAGGTGCAGGTGCTGGCCGAAATCCAACTCGAGAAGATCATCGCGACGCTGGATGCGAATCGCCCGGCGATCGCGGTGATCGACTCGATCCAGACCGTCTATTCGGACCAGCTCAGCTCAGCGCCAGGCTCCGTCGCGCAGGTGCGCGAATGTGCCGCGCACCTGACGCGCTTCGCCAAGACCAGCGGCACCGCCGTGGTGCTGGTCGGCCACGTCACGAAGGAGGGTGCATTGGCCGGCCCGCGCGTGCTGGAACACATGGTCGACACGGTGCTGTACTTCGAAGGCGACACGCATTCGAGCTTCCGCCTTGTGCGCGCCATCAAGAACCGCTTCGGCGCAGTCAACGAGATCGGCGTGTTCGCGATGACCGAGCGCGGCCTGAAGGGTGTGACCAACCCGAGCGCCATTTTCCTGAGCCAACACGCCGAGCCGGTACCGGGCAGCGTGGTGCTGGTCACTCTGGAAGGCACGCGGCCGATGCTGGTGGAAATCCAGGCGCTGGTCGACAACGGCGGCCCGAGCCCGAGGCGCCTGAGCGTGGGCCTCGACCGCGACCGCCTGGCCATGCTGCTGGCCGTGCTGCACCGCCACGCGGGCGTGGCCTGCATGGACCAGGACGTGTTCGTGAATGCAGTGGGCGGCGTGCGTATCAGCGAGCCGGCGGCCGACCTGGCGGTGATGCTGGCCATCACGTCGAGCCTGCGCGGCAAGCCGCTGCCCAAGGGCTTCATCGCGTTCGGCGAAGTGGGGCTGGCCGGCGAGGTGCGCCCCGCGCCGCGCGGCCAGGAGCGCCTGCGCGAAGCCGCCAAGCTCGGCTTCAGCATCGCAGTCGTTCCCAAAGCCAACGCGCCCAAGAGGGGCGCGAAGGAAATCGAAGGCCTCACGATCCACCCGGTGGAACGCATCGAGGAAGCGATGGACGTCGTTCGTCAGCTTCAGTAGCGACAGGTCTTCAGGAAAACGCCCGGACCAAGTCCGGACAGGCCTCGCTGGGAACCGGCTTGCCGGGTGAACGCTGCCGCCTTCCGTGCGAAGTTTCGCCACCTGCACCGCGCAGTAGCACGGGTTGACTACCGGCGACAATCCGTTGATGAATTTCCGCAAATACCTGGTGCCGGTTTTCGGTGTCTTATTGCTCGCATTTGCATGGGCCGAATACGGCTGGCCGGGCGTGGCCGTGGTGTCGGGCGCGATCGTGATGTTCCTGCTGCTGCACTTCAATCGCGCGATGGCGGTACTGCGGCGCGCGGCCAACCGGCCGATCGGCTATGTCGACAGCGCGGTGATGCTCAATGCCAAGCTCAAGCCCGGCGTCGCGCTGATGCATGTGATGGCGCTCACGCGCTCGCTCGGCGAACTGCGCACGCCGAAAGACACGCAGCCGGAGCTCTATCGCTGGACCGACGGCGGCGGCTCGTGGGTCGACCTCGAATTCCTGGACGGCAAGCTGCGCAAATGGTCCTTGACGCGTCCCGACCCGGCGGCTGAGCAAGCCAAGCCGCCGGCGCAGCCGCCCGCGACTTGAGTCTCCTATCAGGTTGCCGCCACGCCATCGCGTGACCGGGACGCATGAAACCAGGACGAGCACGGCGAAGTCTGTTCGTGGGCACCCACGGAACCGGCTTTGCCGGGCCGCCGGGTGCGCCCCCTGGAGGCCCTGGAGGGGGAGGCGCCGCATGCGCTTCAGGGTCGTTTAACTTCAAAACGGCGCGTCTTCAGTCTCCGCATCGACGGGCGCCTGGACCTTCTCGACTGGCGCCGCAACACCCAGCGCCATCTCGCCGCCGAGCGCTTCCAGCAGGTCGGGCACCAGTTGGCCGAGTTCGCCGGTGGCAATCGCCGCGTCGGCGTCGAAGTTGTCTTCCTTGCCGTCCTTGATCGCGCTGGTGCCTTCCGTGCCTTCGAGGAACACGATCTTGCGCAACTGCATGCCTTCGGTCAGCTCGAAGGACACGCGGTCGTCCCAGGTCATGGCCAGGCGCGTCGGGCGCTTGCCGTCGGCGATGTGCTGGCGCACCTCCTCGATGTCGAGCGGGTGCTTGGCATAGCGCACCACCGACTTCGATTCGTCGCTGGCCTTGAGTTCGCACTCGCGGTCGATGGTGAATCCGGCGGGCGGCTCCTGCGTCGACAGCCAATTCGACATCGCCGCGGCCGGCTCGATCGTGGTCGACAACTGCGCCACGCCGAAGCCTTGGAGGGCCGTCACCAGCGCGGTCACGACCTCGTCGGCGCGTGTCACATTGGAGCTGTTGACCACCAACCGACGCTCGGCCGGGTCGATCCAGACCGTGACCTTGGCCTGGCGCGTGAAGGCCATCGGCAGCAGTTCATGCGCGATATCTTCCTTGAGGTCCCGCTTTTCCTTCTTGCCGGGCTTGCGGCCGGTGGTGGCCTCGATCTGCGCGCAGCGCTCGTCGACCTTGCGGCGGACGACCGAGGCCGGAACCGCCTTGGCCTCGATCATGAATTCAAGCAGCCACTGGCCGCCGATCGATTCGACCAGCGCGCCATTCGCCTGGCCGCGCGGCTCGATCCAGCCGGCGGACTTTTCCTGCGTGGCGCCGCAGGGGATGAAACGGTGGGCGTCGAGCGCCTGTTCGGCCTGCTCCAGCGTGGCAGACCATGAAGATTCGATGCGGTAGACGATGACGTTCTTGAAGAAGGACACTGGCACTCTTTCCTGAAGCGTTGTGCAGAAGCGTTTTGACGAAAGCCGCGCATTGTCGCCGCCCGCGCGATGAAGCCGAACCGGCCACTGCCCGGTGCCACACGACGAATTTCCCCGGATGGCACGCGACCGCGGCAAAGGGCCGGCGTCGCCTAAAATCGCCGGCTCCCCGACCCCCTCCCAAGGACACAACAAATGAGCGCCCTCGTTCCCCCCGCGCCTTCGATGGCCGACCGTGACGGCAAGATCTGGATGGACGGCCAGCTGGTCGACTGGCGCGATGCCAAGATCCACGTGCTGACCCACACGCTGCACTACGGCTGCGGCGCATTCGAGGGCGTGCGCGCCTACGACACGGTCAACGGCACAGCGATCTTCCGGCTCGAGGAGCACACCGACCGCCTCTTCAACAGCGCCAAGATCCTGCGCATGAAGATCCCGTTCACGAAGGACGAGGTCAACGAGGCGCAAAAGACCGTGGTGCGCGAGAACAAGCTCGAAAGCTGCTACCTGCGCCCGCTCACCTGGATCGGCTCGCAGAAGCTCGGCGTCAGCCCCAAGGGCAACCAGATCCACTTGATGGTCGCCGCCTGGGCCTGGGGTGCGTACCTCGGCGAGGAAGGCATGAAGCGCGGCATTCGCGTCAAGACCTCGAGCTACACGCGCCACCACGTCAACATCACGATGACGCAGGCCAAGGCGGTCAGCAACTACAGCAACTCGATCCTCGCCAACATGGAGGCGCTGGACGATGGCTACGAAGAGGCGCTGCTGCTCGATGCGAGCGGCTTCGTCTCCGAGGGGGCGGGCGAGAACATCTTCGTGGTCAAGGACGGCGTGGTCTACACGCCCGACCTGTCGGCCGGCGCGCTCAACGGCATCACGCGCAACACCATCCTGCACATCGCCAAGGACCTCGGCATCGAGGTGATCCAGAAGCGCATCACGCGCGACGAGATCTACATCGCCGACGAGGCGTTCTTCACCGGCACCGCCGCCGAGGTCACGCCGATCCGCGAACTCGACCGCGTCGAGATCGGCGCCGGCTCGCGCGGCCCCGTCACCGAGAAGATCCAGAATGCGTTCTTCGAAATCGTGAACGGCCGCAATCCCAAATACGCCCACTGGCTCACCAAGGTCTGAACCGCTATGGCCACCGATGCTGTCGTCGAACTACTCGGCAAGGAACTGAACCAACAGGGCGGCGTGTACTGCCCCAACCCCAAGGCTGACATGCCGCTGTGGAACAACCACCCGAAGGTCTACCTCGACGTGGCCCGCACCGGCGAGGCCAAGTGTCCCTATTGCGGCACCGTCTACCGCCTCAAAGCGGGTGAGTCGGCCGGCCATCGGCACTGAGGAAGACGCCTGACAGGCGCTGCGGCAGCACCTCGCGCCAGGGGCTGCAGCTTTCCTCGACCAGCCGCAGGTAGAGGAACGAGATCCACAGCAGGCTCAGGCCGATCTGCGCGTCGCGCATCGCGGAATTGAGGCTTGCGGCGATCAGCATCGTCAGCATCGTGACGAAGCCCAGGCGCCCGGTCAGGTCGGCACGCCGCCAGCCGACCCACACGCCGGCGACCATGATGAAGAGCAGCGACAACAGCCCCGGGATGCCGCCCTGCGAGCCCATCCACAGGTAGTCGTTGTGCGGCATGTTCTTGTAGTCGAGCACCTTCGGGCCGCGCTTCTTCCACTCGCTCGTCCAGGCACCGATGCCCAGGCCGGTGAGCGGCTTTTCCATCATCATCGCGGTGGTCTCGCGGTACATCAGGTAGCGCGTGATCATGCTGGCCTCGGAGACTTCACCGGCCTCCGCCTGCTCGAGTTCCTGCAGCCCGAGTTCGAATTTCTGCTTCATCGAGGCCGGCGCCTGCCAGACCAGCAGGCCCGACACCGCGAATACGGCCACCAGCGCGGCAGCCAGCACGCGCGGATGACTGCGCCATTGGTGCACGCAGGCGGCGACCATGCACACCAGCATCGCGACGAGCGAGGTGCGCGAAGGCAGGATCAGCGTGACGAGGAGTGCCATCAGCACCGTGAAAACGAACGCAGGCCCGGCCCAGTGCCACCGCCGCGTGTCGCTCAGGTGCGCGAGTCCCAGCACGGCGGCCGAGGTGCCCAGCACCGTGAACAGCAGCGCATTGTTGATCGACTTGTTGCCCTTCATGATGGTGACGGCATGCCAGATCTGGGTATCGGGCAGGACGCCGGCCTCATGGAGCGCGATCAGCAAGAAGTTGATTACCGACACGACCAGGAATCCGCGCAGCGCCCACACCGCCTCCTCGCGCGAAAGCGCCGTCGCCAGGAGCATCGTGGAGGCAATGCGGATGCCGTGGAACAGGTTCTCCGCCGTCTCGGGATAGTGTTGGCCGATGGCGAGCACGACCAGCGTCCATGCCAGGTAGATGACGATCGGCCACCACATCGGACTGGCACGCATCCTGGCCCCGCGCTCGTGCCAGCCGCCGGCGACGAGCATGGCGATGAGGAGGAAAAGCGCGGCGCCGTAGTTCATGCCGACCGGCATGTAGACCACAAAACCCCAGAAGGCCGCTGTGTAGCGGACGAGTCTTGTTCTGAGCATGGGGCGCGATTTTAGGTGCGCGGCCGCTTGCCGCTAGGCGCGACTTGCGCGGCTCAGCGCGGCAGTGCGATCACGAAGCTGGCGCCGCCGCCGGTGCGCGATTCGCAACGCACGCTGCCGCCGTGCCGCTCCGCGATCGACTTCACCAGCGCGAGGCCGAGCCCGACGCCGCCCTCGCGCTCGCTCGCGCCGGGCAACCGGTAGAAGGGCTCGAAGATGCGCTCGCGCAGGGCCGCCGGCACGCCCGGGCCGCGGTCGCTGACGCGGACCTCGGCGTTGCGCGGATCGGTCTTCAGTTCGACGCTGATCTCGCCGGCGCCATATCGGCGCGCGTTCTCCAGCAGGTTGCGCACGGCGCGGCGCAGCAGGCGCGGCACGCCGGGCACGTTGAGGCTGTTGCTCGAGGTGCCGTCGGCCAGGTCGAGTTCGGCGCCGACACGCGCGCATTCCTCGGCGGCCAGGCCGGTGAGGTCGACCGTCTCGATCGTGCCTATGTCCGCCTCGTGCGCATCGAGCCGGCTGGCGAGCAGGATCTCGTCGATGAGCTGGTCGAGTTCGCCGATGTTGCGCGAGATCTCGGCCTTGGCTGCGGCCGTGGGCGCGCCAAGTGCCGGCCCCCTGTCATTGCCGATCAATTCGAGCCCCATGCGAATGCGCGTGAGCGGCGAGCGCAACTCGTGCGAGGCATTGGCCAGCAATGACTTGTGCGAGCTCACCAGCGTCTCGATGCGCGCGGCGGCTGCGTTGAAGCGCTTCGACAAATCGGCCACCTCGTCCTGCCCCTGCTCCGGCACGCGCGCCGACAGGTCGCCTTCGCCCCAGCGCTGCACGCCGCGCTGCAGCGCTTCGAGCCGTTGCGTCAGGCGCCGCACGATCGGGTAGACGCCCAGGGCCACCGCGAGCCCCACCACCACGATCATCCAGGTGAAGCCGAACGGCGTGCGCCAGGGCGGTGGCGGTGGTCGGCCAGCCGGGCCAAGAGCCTGGTCGCGCGGCGGCATCTGCAGCGTTAGCGCGCGGCCATCGCTCAAGGTCAGGTCGAATTCAAAGCCCTGGCCGCGCACGCGCGTGGCCTGGCCAGTGCCGATGATGCGATCTTCGGCGTCGCGCACGATCACCGTGCGCGGAAGCACCGAGATGCGGTCGCGCTCGTTGTCGGTCGCCCAGCGCACCACCCAGCCGGCGGTCAGCGTCAGGACGACCACGCCCGCAACCACCGCCAGCCAGATGCGGACGTACAGGTGGCGGGAGTAGAGGTTCAGCATCTAGTCCTGCTGCTTGGCGAAGACGTAGCCGACGCCGCGCACGGTGAGGATGCGCTTCGGGTTCTTCGCATCGGCTTCGATGGCCGCGCGGATGCGGCCCATGTGCACGTCGATGGAACGGTCGAAAGCTTCGAGTTCGCGGCCGCGCACGGCTTCCATGATCTGGTCCCGCGTCAGCACGCGGCCGGCGCGCTCGGCCATCGCGGCCAGCAGGTCGAATTGATAGGAGGTGAGATCGGCCAGCGCGCCGCCGACGGTGACGGTGCGCGCGTTGCGATCGATCTCGAGCGTGCCGAAGCGCATCAGCATGGCGGCCCCAAGGGCGGCGCTGGGCTCGCTGCGGCGGCGCAGCACGGCACGGATGCGGGCGAGCAGCTCGCGCGGCTCGAAGGGCTTGGGCAGGTAGTCGTCGGCACCGATTTCAAGGCCGACGATGCGGTCCATCGGGTCGCCCTTGGCGGTGAGCATCAGCACGGCCACCTTCGACAGCGGACCAGGCAAGGCGCGGATGCGGCGGCACACCTCGAGGCCGTCGACGTCGGGCAGCATCAGGTCCAGGATGACGAGATCGGGCGCATGCTCTTGCAGCAGGTCCATGCCGGTGTTGCCATCCAGCGCATGTTCGACGCCGAAGCCGGACTGGGTGAGGTATTCGCTCACCATCTGCGCCAGCCGCGCGTCGTCTTCGATCATCAGGAGTTGCGGATTGCTCATTGAAGGATCGTCGTCCCGGCCCGCCAAGCCGGGTTGAACGCCGCGTAAAGTTGCGTAAACGGAAAGCGAGACTAACCTATCGCCGATGCCTGGAGGAACAGCATGGCGGGCTGCGCCTCCCGGGGTTCTCGCGCCGCCAGGCCGGCCATTCTTTGGTCCAGCAAGGCGCCGAGCGTGCCGCTGCCGAGGCCGGGATGCGCACGGTTGGCGCGCTCGACGATCTCGCGTGCCAACTCGTCCAGCAGCGCCGCCGAGGCGCGCACGCGCTGGCGGAAGCCGTCGTCGTCGAGCTTGTCGTTCAGGCTGCGGTTGAGTCCGGCAAACCAGGGCAGGGCGGCCTGGTCGAGCATCACGGCCGGGTTGCGCTTCTCGCTCACGGCCGACCAGCTCCGCATGAAGGCCTGCATGGCGACGTTGAGCCGCTGGCAGTGCACCAGGTCTTCCCGAAGCTCGCCGAGCAGGGCGAGGTGCGTCAGCTTCTGCTGGAAGAACATCTGCGACAGCACGCCCCAGTAGTAGGTGTAGTCCCAGATCACCTTGACCGGCAACACCTCGGGGTCGCCGAACAGCGGGTACTGGTCCTGGTAGAGCGCCAGCGTGCTTTCGTAGAACGAGTGGTAGATCTGGTCGTAGACCTGCGCCCGCGCCTCCAGTCCCAGGCCGGCGCGGTCGCGCGCGATGAGGTCGGCGATGTAGGTGTTGCTGATCGCGATGAAGTCGCTGCCCGGCGAGTAGAACGGGTCGAGAAACAGGCCGGCCTCGCCGGTCAGCGCCCAGCGCCGCGCGGAAAACACCTGCTTGCAGCCGTACGAGAACTTGCGCAGGAACATGAAGTCCTGCAGCTTGTCGCGCTTGCCGTCGAGCGCGTCGTACAGGCGCGGCTGCCAGGTCCTGAACCAGTCCATCGCCTTGTCGAAGGTGTTCATCGTGTCGAGCGGATGCAGCTTCGGGTCGGCCACGATGCCGACCGAGTGCGAGCCGGAGGCCAGCGGAATCAGCCAGACCCAATAGCCCGCGCCCACCAGGTGGTTGGTCGACAGCCACCGCGCTTGCGGGTCGCAGCGCGCGCGCCACTCGGGGTCGTCGCTCCAGTCGTCGATGACGATGCGCTCGCCGATGCGGAACCACACGGCGTTGGCGTCGTGCGCGTTGGGCCGGGCCAGGCCGAGCTTGCGCTTGAGCAGGCCGGCACGCCCGCAGGCGTCGACCAGCCAGCGCGTGCGCGCGACGTAGGTCACGCCATCGACGGTCCAGCGCAGGCGATGCGGCGCATCGGCGCTGTCGCTCAGGTCGACGCCGCCGACCATCGCGCTGTCGATAAAGCGCACGCCGCGCCGCGCGGCCTCTTCGCCCAGGTAGTTCTCGAAGATGCCGCGGTCGATCTGGTAGCTCGGCACCGAGAGATAGCGGCTGGCGCCGATCTCGGTCACACAGTCGATGTCGCGGCGGCCCTCGCTGAAGAAGAATCGGAAACCGAACTTGCGCAACTGCACCTGCTGCATGTGGGACTTGAGGCCCAGCACCGTGTCGAAGTAGTGCGCGCCGATCTCGACCGACGATTCGCCCACCTTGTGCGCCGCGAGCGGAACCGGATGGCCGCGCCGCTCCAGCACCAGCACGTCGATGTCCTCGAAGCGGTTCTTGAGCTGCAAGGCCAGCGTGAGGCCGGCCAGACCGCCACCCATGATCACGACGTCGTGTACTGGGGGGGCGGCTCCGGTCATGGGGTCTCAGTCTGGCAGCGAGTGGAGCAAAAGGCGCAGAGACATCGTTGGCGCCAGTGGCATTTTCAACGGCAGGCCGTTGCCGCAGGCCAGCGCCTCGAACACCGGCAACGCGTCCGCGATGGAGTTGGTGTTCAGGGCGTTGGCAGCCAGCGAATGCAGCACGGGCGCCTGCGAGGGGCCGGACTCCAGCGCCCAGTCGAACGACGCCACCGCGCGCTCGGTGCGCACCGGCGACACCACGAATGCCGCCGCCATCAGGCCGCGGCTGGTGGTCACCGAGGCCAGCGGGCCGACGGCCGGCACGTCGTATCCGACCAGCAGGATGGCTTGCTGGTCCGCGGCGCATTGCGTCGCAGCCTCCAGCAGGGCGGCGGCGAAGCTGGTTTCGAACGCGCTGACCGAATTGCTGGCCGCCATGCAGCCCGTGCCGATGCTCCAGTAGCCGACCGCTGCGTTGTGCACCGAGTTGTGGAACTTGGTCGGCGACAGCAGCGACGGATCGCTGGCGAGCGTGCTGCACATGTAGTCGTTGATGCCGAGGTCGCCGTGCGCGGAAGCGAACACGCAGGGCAGGTCCTTTGCGTTGCGGCCGGAGGCGGCGACTGCCGCGCTCGCCACTTCGAGCGCGAGCGCCACGGTGTCAGGCGCGCGGCGGCGTTCGGCCGGTGCCAGCAGTTGCGGCGAGGGCCGCTTGGCGGGCGGTTCGGCCAGCTCGCCCTCGCCGCGAAAGGCGGCACGGGCCAGCTCCCAGCCGGGCAGGGTGGGCGCCCAGAACGCCGGGCCTTCGATATAGAGGGTCGGGGGCATCACCTGGCCGCTCACGCCGATGCTCCCTTGCCGAAGATCAGCGCGCAGTTGTTGCCGCCGAAGCCGAACGAATTGGAGAGCGCATATCGCACCTCGCCGCGCGCCGGGCTGCGCTTGATCTGCGGGCCGAAGCCCGCGCCGAGTTCCACGCAGTTGGCGGTGCCGGGCTTCAGGCCGGTCTGGATGGCCAGCAGGCTGATCACGGCTTCCACGATGCCGGCCGCGCCGAGCGTGTGACCGGTGAAGCCCTTGGTCGAGCTGGCATGCGTGGTCGCCGGAAAGCGCCGCGACACCAGCCCGCCTTCCACCTCGTCGTTCTTCATGCTGGCCGTGCCGTGCATGTTGATGTAGTCGATCGCGTCGGTGCCGAGGCCGGCGCGTGCCAGTGCGTCATCCAGCGCGTGTTCGGCGCCGAGGCCTTCGGGATGCGGGGTCGACATGTGATGCGCATCGCTCGATTCGCCATACCCGCGCAATTCGAGCGCGCCCGGCCCGCGCTCCAGCAGCGCGAAGCCTGCGCCTTCGCCCAGGCTGATGCCGTTGCGTCTGGCATCGAACGGGCGGCACGGCTGAGGCGACACGAGTTCGAGCGAGTTGAAACCGTACAGCACGCTGCCGCAGAGCGTGTCGACACCGCCGACCACGGCCGCATCGACCAGGCCCAGGCGAATCAGCCGCTCCGCCGAGGCGAACACCTTGGCGCTGGAGGAGCATGCGGTCGAGATGGTTTCGCACGGTCCTTCGAGTTGCAGCACGTGTTGCACGAACATCGCCAGCGAATGCGGCGTGTGCAGGGCGGGGCGTCTTTGTTCGGGCGTGAACTTGCCGTCCGCGGTCAGTTGCGTGTAGGCGAATTCGGTTTCGCCGATGCTGGAGGTCGAGGTGCCGAGGATCAGCGCGATGCGCGCCGCGCCATGACGCGCGCGGGCCGCCGCCACGGCTTCCATGAAGCCATCGGCATGCAGGCCGAGCCAGGCCAGCCGGTTGTTGCGGCAGTCCCAGGTTGCGAGCGGCTCGGGTAGCCGGATGTCCTCGACGCCTTCGACGCGGCCGATCCACGTGGGCAGCGGGGCATCGCCGAAGTCATTGGCGCGCAGGCCGCTGCGCTCTTGTTCGAGTGCGGCGAGCGTTGGCGCCTTGCCGACGCCGAGCGCCGACGTGGCGGTGAATGCGCTGATGCGAAGGGGCGGAATCCTGGTAGGCACGACGTTGGGAGAGAGGGGAAAGCCGAAGGGAGGGAACCCGAAAGCCTACCAGTTCACAAACCATTCCCGCGTGAGAGTTTTGCGACACCTTTGCCTGGCAGTGCGCCTCGACTGGACGAGCCGACTACGCGTCGCCGGACGTATTCCCGGCCCTGGCAGCCAGCGCCACCAGCACCAGCACCGGCACGCCGAGCAGCGCGGTGGCGGTGAAGAAGTTGATGTAGCCGTAGCGGTCCACGAACACGCCCGAATACCCGGCGATGAACTTGGGCAACAGCAACATCATCGAGCTGAACAGCGCGTACTGCGTGGCCGAGTAGTTGATGTTGGTCAGGCTCGACAGATAGGCGATGAACGCGGCCGACGCGATGCCGCCCGCGAGGTTGTCGGCAGACACCACCGCCACCAGCGCGGTGAGGTCGTGCCCGCGCGTGGCCAGCCAGGCGAAGAGCAGGTTGCTGGCCGCGCTGAGCACGGCGCCGAGCATCAGCACGCGCATCACGCCGAAACGCATCGACAGGATGCCGCCGACGAAGGCGCCGACCAGCGTCATGATCACGCCGAAGATCTTGCTGACCGTGGCCACCTCGTCCTTGGTGAAGCCCATGTCGACATAGAACGGATTCGCCATGATGCCCATCACCACGTCGCTGATACGGTAGATGGCGATCAGCGACAAGATCAGCGCGGCCTGCCATTTGTAGCGTCGGATGAAGTCGGCGAACGGCTCGATCAGCACGCTTTCCAGCCACGCCATGGCGTTCTTCGGCGCGGCCAGCGGACGGCGCACGGGCTCGGGGGACAGCAGCACCGTGAGCACGCCGACGGACATCGATGCGGCCATCACCAGGTAGGCCGTGCGCCACGCTGCGTTCTGGTAGCCGCCAGCGTCGCTCGCCTCGGCCCAGGCCGCCACCCACAGCACGCCCGCACCAGCCCAGATCATCGCGAGGCGATAGCCGGTTTGATAGGCCGCCGCGAGGGCGGCCTGCTTGCGCGTCTCGGCCGATTCGATGCGAAAGGCGTCGAGGGCGATGTCCTGCGTGGCCGAGCCGAACGCCGCCAGCAAGGCGCACCACACGAGCGGATGCAATCCGTCGCGCGGGTCGCTCAGCGCCATGCCCGCCAGCCCTGTGATCACCAGCCCCTGCGCGAACAGAAGCCAGCCGCGGCGTCTTCCGAGCAGCGTGGTCAGCGGTGGCAGCGGCAGCCGGTCGACCAGCGGCGCCCAAACCCACTTGAAGGCATAGGCCAGCCCGACCCAGCTCAGGAAACCGATGGTGGCGCGATCGATGCCCGCCTCGCGCAGCCGGAAGCTCAGCGTGCCGAGCACCAGCAGCAGCGGCAGTCCGGCGGAAAAGCCCAGCGCCAGCATGCGCAGCGTGGCCGGCTCGAGATAGACCTCGAGCGATTCGCGCCAGGGGAGCTTGCGTTCTTCGGGAGCGGGAAGGGCTTGGTCGGCGGAAGGTGGGGACATGAATGGCAGGCAGCGGGTGCTGGCTATTATTCCCGCATGTGTTCATGCTGCAATTTCCAGTCCGCCGGTTCCTTGTTCGCGCGCCGCGCTTTCCTGCTCGCGGCGGGTGCTTCGGTCGCGGGGCCGGCGCTCGCACAGGTCGATGTCGGCGAGCCTTCGGTGGCGCGGAATCTCGTGCCGGCGGACCAGATCGAGCAGGCAGGCACGCAGCAATACAGCCAGTTGCTGGTGCAAGCCCGTGCCAAGGGCGCGCTGGCCGGCGACGGCAACCCGCAACTGCAACGCCTGCGGGCCATTGCCGCGCGGCTTATTCCGTTTGTCGGCCAGTGGAACCCGCGCGCCAAACAGTGGAAGTGGGAGGTCAACCTCATCGGCAGCAAGCAGATCAACGCCTTTTGCATGCCCGGCGGCAAGATTGCCTTCTTCACGGGCATCCTCGACCAGTTGAAGCTCACCGACGACGAGATCGCGATGGTCATGGGCCACGAAATGGCGCATGCCCTGCGCGAGCATGCGCGTGCGCGGATGGCCAAGAACGCCGGCACCGGCGCGGCGCTGTCGATCGGCGCGCAATTGCTGGGCTGGGGCCAGATGGGCGACTTGGCGGCGCGCGGCGCGACGCAACTCATCACCCTCAAGTTCAGCCGCAGCGACGAGACCGATGCCGACCTGGTGGGGCTTGAACTCGCGGCGCGTGCGGGCTACGACCCGAATGCGTCGATCACGTTGTGGACGAAGATGGCGCAGGCCAGCAAGTCGGGCGGCCTGAGCTTCCTGTCGACACACCCGAGCGGCACCGACCGCATCAAGATCCTCGAAGCCAATGTTCCAAAAGTGGAAGGCCTCTACCGCTCGGCGCGACGCTGAGCGCGATGTCAGTGCCGACGCTGGAGCGAATTGCGCGGCGCATGAAACCGGTGCGAGTACTGCGAGGTCTGCGAGTACTGCGAGTCTGCGAGTCTGCGAGGTCTGCGAGGTCTGCGAGGTCTGTTCGTGGGCACCCGCGGCAGGCGCTTCGAGGGTGTTTCACCCTAGCGCATTGGCGGGTCCGGCACGTAGCCGACCTGCGGCGCTTGCGGGAAAGGTCGCGGGCGTGCGTAGCGGTCGTCCGGGCCGGGAATGATGCCCATGCGGATCAGGTTGGCGCGGCTGTCGTAGCGCAGTGCGATCACCTCGTCGGGCGTGCTGCGCGCGCGCACGAAACGCGTGTGCGTGACGATGGATTCCTCGCGCTGGCCATGGCCGGTGCCCAGCTTCTGCTCCTCGATGGCCGAGCGCTCGCGGCGGGCCAGCGATGAGGGCGCTGCAGCGTCGTTGGCGGCGCCGGCGCCCGATGGCTGCGATGCAGCGGGCGCTTCGGCCTTTGCGGCCGGCGCGGCCTCGCTTGCGGCGCTGCCGTCCTTTTGCATCGGAGCCGGAATCATCGGTGGCCTTGGCACCGGTCGCGGCTCGGGCCGTCGCTCGCTGAACACCGCGAAGCCGATCACGCCCAGGTCGAGCGGGCGCCCGGTGCGCGATGCATACGAGTCGCCGGGGGCGGTGAACTCGAATGCCGCGACCTCGCGATCGCTCTTGCGCCAGCCCGCAATCTGGTCGGAGGCGCGTGCACCCAGCACATAGCCGTCCTGATCCCATCCCGCGGTCTTGCCGTTCAGCACGTTGATGCCGTCCACCGACATCACGACCAGGATGCGCTCGCTGCGCAGGTTGTGCAGCGTGACGCCGTAGCGCGCTCCGGGCCGGCCGGCGACGTACATCTGGCCGTCGCCGCCGGTGTAGACGGGCAGCGTCTCGCCGCTGTCGCGATCCTGCACGTCGACGCGGAGCGAGCCTGTAGAGACCTGCGGGCGTGGCCAGGCCGGCATGGCGCATGCGCCCAGCAGACCCGCCGCGGGCAGGCCGAGCAACAACCGACGGTTCAAGCTGCCCGCGCGGGACGGCGGGGCGGCGACAGGATGATGGGACATGAAAGCTCCTCGCATGCCGGTCGACATTGACCGTGGAGCTTGTACGGAGCAGCTTGCGAAAAAGGGTTTGCGAAAGTCCTGCGGCGATTGCCACGGTTGATTCCCGGCATAAGCAACTGACGATTTGTTCGTTTGCGTCCGTTGCCGCGGTCCGCAGAATCTGCCCATGCTTTCGCCCGTACGCACTGAAGACTTCGCCGCCGATCCGCAAGACAGCCATTCGTTCGGCACTGCGCTGCGCGACCTGGCGGTCAGCATCCTGGTCGTGGCTGCCGCAGCGCTGATCGCGAGCTTTCTCACCGCCATCGCGTAGGCGATTTTCCGCGCGGCCCGGCAGCTTGCGTGCCGCCGCCGTAGACTTTGCCGCATGACTGTCGCCACGATTGCCGCCCAGCACTTCGAAGTGCGCCCTTTCGACGCGCCTCTGGGCGCCGAAATCATCGGCCTCGACATATCGAAGCCCATCAACGACACCGATTTCGCCCGCATCCATCGCGCGCACCTCGACCACCATGTCGTGGTGTTCCGCGACCAGGACGTGTCACCCGACGCGCACATCGCCTTCAGCCGCCGCTTCGGCCCGCTCGAGATCCATGTGCTGCACCAGTACCACCTGAAGGGCCACCCCGAGATCCTGATCGTCTCGAACATCAAGGAGAACGGCGCGCCCATCGGACTCGGCGATGCGGGCGCGTACTGGCATTCCGACATCTCGTACAAGCCGAAGCCGAGCCTGGGTTCGCTGCTGCACGCGCAGGAGTTGCCGAGCGAAGGCGGCGACACGCTCTTCGCCGACCAGCACCGCGCGTGGGATGCGCTGAGCCCGGCGATGCAGCAGCGCCTGCTGCCGCTGAAGGCCGAGCACAGCTACCTTGCCAAGTACGAAGAGCTGCGCTCGAAGAACCCTTGGCGACCCAAGCTGTCGCAGCAGCAGATCGACGCGGTTGCGCCGGCCGTGCAGCCCGTGGTGCGCACGCATCCCGAAACCGGGCGCAAGGCGCTGTTCGTCAGCGAGCATTTCACGACCGGCATCGTCGGCATGCCCAAGGACGAGGGCGACGCCTTGCTGGCCGAACTGTTCGCGCACAGCGTGAAGCCGGAATTCGTCTACCGGCATCGATGGAAGCCGCACGACCTCGTGTTCTGGGACAACCGGTCCGTCATGCACCTGGCTGCCGGCACGCCGGACGAATTGCGCCGCAAGCTGTATCGCACCACCGTCGAAGGCGACGTACCGTTCTAGCCGGAAAAAAAAAGAGGAACTTCGTCCATGACGACACCGACGCACGGCAGGCGAGAGTTCTGCCGCATCGCCCTGGGTGCTGCGCTGGCAGCGGCCGCGCATTCACGGGCGGCAGCCGCGGGGCCCGCTGCGCCCGGCGCTCGCTACTTCCCGCCCGATGCGGTGCGCGTCGACCCGCCTGGTGTGGACCTGCAGCGAATGCTGGATCAGAACAAGTCCGTGCGGCTCGGTGCCGGCAACTACGGCAACGTCATCATCCGCAGCGGCCACACGCTGGTGGGCTTGCCTGGCGGCCACACGAAGCTTGCGCGCGTCACGTTGCAAAAGGGCGCGAGGGACTTCGAGATTCGCGGCGTTCAGGTCACGGAGGGGCTGCGCATCGAGGCCGGCCAGCCGACCGGGCCGGGCGTGTTTCGCGACTTGCGCGCGATGGTCCATGCCAGCGGCGCCGAATTGAACGATATCGACCTCGTGTCGTTGTTTGAATCGCAGCAGGACTTCCGCAACACGAAGACCCGGAACGTGCGCTGGGTGCGCCCGCAAACGCATGACGGCGGCTGGAACAACGACCTGCCGGCATTGATCCTGACCGGGCAGGGCGAGGGCAATGCGATCGCGGCATTGAATGCGCTCGAACCCCGCAACGGCGCGTTGTGGATCGAAGGACAGAAGAACTTCAGCGTCTTCGGCCTGGACGAAGAGAGCTACAAGAAGCGCAAGGTCGAGGCGCCGGTCATCAAGATCCGCAAGAGCGGCGATGTGCTCCTTGCCGGCGTCGGCGGGTTCGCGCACGAGGCGCAGGGAATCGACAGCGACGCGGCCAGGACCTACTACTGGCGCTCGGGACTGCAGACCGGCCGGGAAAACATCTTCGACAACGGGCGGCCGTTCCTTCGCGAGAAGCCCCCGGATTGGCCCCGGTGGCAGCGCCGCCGGCCTTTGGTGCGCTTGCCGCGCGTCGACATCAGCCAGGCGAGGGAGGACGACGGCGCCCTGCAGCGCATGCTGGACGACGGCCCGCGGGTGATCCAGCTCGATCGCGACGTAAGCCTGCGCACGCCGTTGCGTGTGCGGCGGCCTGTGATCATCGTCGGCAATGGCCATGCGATCGTGCAGCTTGATCCGTCGCGGCCGGTCTTGCAGGTCGACTTCAGCGCCGCCATCGCCGAGCGGCTGACGATCCCTTTCGACATGCTCGATCTCGCGCTGGTCGGCGGCCGGGTCGGCGTCTATCACAACCAGCCGGATCTTCAGCTCTCCGGATTTACCTGGGCCAATGTGCTCTTCCAGGACCAGCGCGAGGCGGGAATCTTGCTCGACAAGCAGGCGTATGCGTTCGACCAGGGGTTGATCGACCACTGCACGTTCGATGGGCCCGCGGGCTGGGTCCAGGACGCGATCCGGCGCGAGGGCGATCACAAGTCGCTCGCCTACATGGACAAGGTGTTGACGTATCGCTGCGTGTTCGACAACACGCGGGCGAGCCTGGACTTCCAGATGGCCCGGGCCGACAACCTGCTGAGCTTTGTCGAGTGCGATTTCAAGGCGCCCGCGAGGATCGAGTCGGGCGCGAACTATCCGGTCTTCGTCGGTTGTACCGGGCCGATCGCCAGCCGGAGCAGCACCACGGTGCAATTTGACTGAGTCCGGCAGGCGCAGGGAAGATCCAGGCACACGCCGAGAGAAGGAATCGACATGCTGTTCCCCACGACGATCGTCGGAAGCTTTCCGCAGCCCGACTGGCTCATCGACCGGGCCAGGCTGGCGGGACGCTTTCCGCCGCGTGTGCGGGCACACGAGCTTTGGCGCATTCCGCCGCAATACCTCAACGCAGCGCAGGAAGATGCGACCCTGATCGCGATTCGCGCGCAGGAGGACGCCGGGCTGGACATCGTGACGGACGGCGAGATCCGCCGGGAGAGCTACTCGAACCGGTTTGCCACGGCGCTCGACGGCGTGGATCTCGACAACCCCGGCACCGCGCTGGATCGTTCCGGCCATCCGAACCCGGTGCCGCGCATCGTCGGCAGGATCCGGCGGTTGCATGCGGTCGAAGTCGAGGACCTGAAGTTCCTGCGAGCCAACACCCATCGCCAGGTGAAGATCACGGTGCCCGGCCCGTTCACGATGCTGCAGCAGGCGCAGAACGATTTCTACAAGACCGAGGAAGAGGCCGCGATGGACTATGCCGACGCGGTGAACCAGGAGATCCGCGATCTCTTCGCCGCTGGCGCCGACGTCGTGCAGATCGATGAACCGTACATGCAGGCGCGGCCCGAGAAGGCACGGCTCTACGGGCTCAAGGCGTTGAATCGCGCACTGGAGGGCATCAAGGGCACGACCGCCGTTCACATCTGCTTTGGCTACGCGGCCATCATTCACGAGCGGCCGACAGGCTATTCGTTCCTGCCCGAACTCGCGCAATGCACCTGCGCGCAAGTCTCCGTGGAAACGGCCCAGTCGCATCTGGACTGCTCGGCGCTGAGCGCGCTCAGTGGAAAGAAGGTGATGGTCGGCTGCATCGACCTCGCGGACCCCGAGGTGGAATCCGTCGAGACGATCGTCGAACGGATCAAGCGGGCACTGCCCTACGTCGCACCATCCAACGTCATCCTCGCGCCCGACTGCGGCATGAAGTACCTCGCGCGCGAAACCGCGATCGGCAAGCTTCGGGCCATGGTCGAGGCGGCCAAGGTGCTGCGCGCGGAATACGCCGGCGCGAGTTGACGCCACCGCCTGCGCGGCTTCGGTCAGGTTGAAGCCGCTTCGCACGGCCTCTCGCACCGAGCGAAGTTGTTGGAAATTCATAGGGCGCGATTGTGTCGGGCACGCCTCATTTCGGGAACGAACGATTCGTTGATTCCTGATGAACCCGACATCTATGCCGATGGGGTCAGGGGCGACTCAGCCCCTTCAGGCCCCTCGATGCACTGGTATAGCCGCCCCCGCCGCCATCCACGAAATGCACGTGGAGGCTGTCGGACGGGGACGTGACCAGGCAGGTCATCAGCGCGGTATCCGAGACGTGAATCCCGTAGCGCAATCCTCGTGAAGGCGCGGTCTCGGCCAGATAGCGCTTGATCGCGTCAACTGCGGATATCGGGCAGTCGATGACGAAGCAGAACGTGTCGTCATGCTTGCAGAAGTCGGTGTTGGTCGTCATCTCGCTTCGATAGCGCTTCGGATCGAAGTTGCCGCTGGGCTTGCTGCGCGCCAGGGCGATCCGGGCCACCAGCGTCTCTGCGAGAACGCGTGCGACACACGCCACCAGCGACCCGCCACGTCGCCGTGCCCGAGCCTCCAGCATGAAGCCTGTCGGCGTCCAGCTGACCCGCAGGTTTTCCAGGCTGACCGGACGCGATTGCGTGTCCGGCCCGGCAAGCCGCATGATTTCAGCGTAGACCTCCTGAAGGTTGTCCGTGCCGCGAACGATCAGGGTCAGCAAAACGTTCCACGCACATCAAGGTGCTGCTTGATCAACCCCACCCGTTCGTAAAAGACCGCGGTCCCCTGCTGATCCGCAATCACCTTCGCATCGACAGCCCCGAGACCGGCGGCCGCAAGCCCTTCGGCCGGTATCTGTCGCCTCGTTCGAACGGGGCCGTCGGGCGTCAACGCCCGCTTTCGAGATTTGCCTTGAGTTGCCGCATCGCCTGCGCGGATTCCTCTTCGATCTGCCGGCGCAAGGTCACCGCATTGAGGAACGCGAACAGCAGGCTGTGCGCGCCGTACTCGAGCTCGCGCTGGAAATGCGTACCGCCCTCGATGGGTGCGACCGCATAGGTCACGATGCCGGCGTCCTGGCCGTTGATCTGGCCGGCGATGCGCCAGCGCTGGGCGGGTTCGCGCAGCGTGACGCGCCAGGTCGCGCGCCCGCGTCGCCCCGCGACATGGAAATCCTCGACGACCGTCTCGCCGACATTCAGCGAATGGTCCGCATCGCCGCTGACCGCGAGCGAGGACGGGTGCCAGCGCGGCCAGTTGGCCGGCGTCGTGACGTACGCATAGACATCCTGCGGCGGCCGGGCGATGTCGACCACGGAGACGATCCGCGTGACGCCGGCATCCAGGGGCACGAACATTGCAGCGATCAGCGCGGCCGCCACGAGGGCCGCGCCCACCCAGCGTTTCCACCGGCGACGCGTTGCGCTTTGCATCATTGAACTCCGGGCGGGCAAGGTTCAGGGCTGCCAGAATGAACGTCCCATCTACCGCATGCGATGACAACGCCGCATTCTGTCCCTGTCTCGTGCGATGTGCTCGTGGTCGGCGCCGGGCCAGCCGGCAGCGCCTGCGCGCAGATGCTGGCGCGCGCCGGCTTCGATGTCGTGCTGTGCGACCGTCACGACTTCCCGCGCGACAAGGTCTGCGGCGACGCGCTGATTCCCGATGCACACCGGGCACTCGCGCGGCTCGGCGTGCTCGACGAAGTGAAGGCGCAGGCCGCCGGTGCAAGCCATGTCGGCTGCTTCGGTCCGCGCGGCGGCAGGGTCGACGTGCCGGCCACGCTGGCCGTCTTGCCGCGCCGTGCGCTGGACGACATCGTTCGCCGCGCGGCGTTGGCGGCGGGTGCGCGCTGGCTTGCGCCGGCGCACTTCGATGCACCGTTGTTCGATGCCGGCCAGCGTGTGGCCGGCGCGCGATTGCGCCTTGGGGGAGGCGGCGTGCATGAACTTCAGGCGCGCTGGACCGTGCTGGCCACTGGTGCGGATTCGGTGGCATTGATCGCGGCGGACATGTGCCTTCGGCGACTGCCGACCGGCGTCGCGTTGCGCGGCTACGTCAGGAACGACGCAATGGCCACGCGCATCGGCAGGCTCGAAGTCGTGTGGCACCGCGCGCTGCGCACCGGCTACGGCTGGATCTTTCCGTGCGGCGACGGCGTGTTCAACATCGGCGTCGGCATCACGCACCGCGATGGCCAGGCAGGCGGATCGTCGGCGGCGCGCGACCCCAGCCTGCGGGAAGTCTTCGCCGCCTTCCTGCGCGTGCACGGGCCGGCGCGCGAACTGATGGAGGGAGGCACCCGGCTCGGCGAACTGAAAGGCGCGCCGCTGCGCTGTTCGCTCGAAGGCGCGCGATGGTCACGAGCGGGGCTGCTGGTGGCCGGCGAAGCCGCCGGCAGCACCTATCTCTTCACCGGCGAGGGCATCGGCAAGGCGCTGGAGACCGGCATGCGGGCCGCGGAGGCCATCGAGGCGGGCGCGGATGACGATGAGGCCGTCCGCACGGGCTACGAAGCCGCGCTCACAGCGCTGAAACCCCGCTTCGCCCACTACGAGCAAGCCAACCGCATCAACGACCATCCATGGCTTGCCGATCTCCTGATCTGGCGCGCGCGGCACAGCCAGCGCATCCTCGGTCGCCTGAGCGGCGTGCTCGAGGAGACGCACAACCCTGCCACCCTGGTGAGTGCGATCGGGCTGCTAGGCCTTTTCCTTCCGTTCGGCTGATGTAAATGCGCCGAATGCGCCCTCTGCTGGCGCACTTCTTGCGCGACCTTCAGCTAACATTCGTACCCACGGGCCGTCGCCTGTGTCGGGATTTCGTCCCGAACGGATTGCCTGGACGAGGACTTGGAATTTGGGCACCGACAACGCTTTCGCCGAACTGGGTTTGGCACCTGATGCGACCGACAGCGAGGTCAAGGCGGCTTGGCGCCGGCTGGTCTCGCAGTGGCATCCCGACCGCAACAGCAGCGCCGACGCCGTGGCCCGGATGCAGCGCATCAACCGCGCGTTCGAGGAGATCCGCAATGCCGGACCTCGCACCTCGCAAGCCGAACGGCCGCACGCCTCCCACCGCACCGCGCGTCCCCACGCCGCCGGCACGCAAGACAGCAACGGCAACGGCAACGGCAATACCACCCGCGGCTTCCACGAGAAAGCGCGGGCCGACAGCACCGCATCGCGAGACTCGGCGGCCGCTGAAGACGGCCAGCCTCAACGCCGCCCCATCTACCGCAAGGTCAAGCTGACCCTCGAAGAAGCGGCGGCCGGCTGCATCAAGGCCATGCAGGGCAAGATCACCGACACCTGCGTGGTCTGCGCCGGTGCCGGGCACCAGGTGCTCGGCGGAAACTGCGCCCAGTGCGGCGGCTCCGGCGCGATCCCGAAGCGCGCCTTCTTCGGCTGGCCCACCGGGTACTACGAATGCAATGCGTGCCTCGGTGGCGGCATCGCGCGGCGGCCGTGCAAGGCCTGCGCGGGCGCCGGCAAGATGGCGCCGCGTGCCTACAAGGTCAACGTGCGCATTCCGCCGGGCGTGCGCGATGGCGCGCTGCTGCACGTCAACGGCGGACGCCCGCATCCGGGCAGCCCGCCGGCCGACCTCGAAATCCGCGTCGAAGTGGCGGAGCATGCCTTCTTCAAGCTCGACGACGACGGCACCACGCGCTGCGACATTCCGGTCGATGGCTTTGCGTGGATTGCCAACCGTTCGATCCAGGTGCCAACCGTCGTGGGCCTGCAGGCGCTGAAGCTGAAGCGCGACCAACTGGCCTATCGCATGAAAGGCCATGGATTCCCGGTGGCGCGGGGCGGCGTTCGCGGCGACCAGGTCGTCACCGTGCTGCCGATCTTTCCGGACCATCTCACCGCCGACCAGGAGATCCTTCTCGACCAGCTCCTGGCCACGACATCGGGACCCGCCGGGCTGTCTTCGGACAGCCGGCTGCGCACGTGGAACCACAGCATGCGCGCGTGGGAGCGCGGGATGTCGAAGCGCGGCCAGTAAGGGGCGCCGCCGGGATGCGGTCGTCTATGCCGGCATGATCAGGCAGCTTCTCATTGCATCGATGGCGGCGGCGCTGCTCGGCCCGGCCTTCACGCATGCGCAAGCGCCCGCCGCGGAGGTCGACTACAAGGCCGACGCATCCTGGCTCTGCCGCCCCGGCCGCACGGATGCCTGCAGCCGCGACCAGACCGCCACACGCGTCGAGGCGGACGGCCAACTCACCGTCGAGCCCTTCAAGCCCGCAGAGGCGCCTGCGATCGACTGCTTCTACGTCTACCCGACAGTGAGCCGCGAACGCGCGATGAACAGCACGCTGGCCGCGAGCGGCGCCGAGCGCGAGGTGGCCAACCAGCAGTTCGCCCGCTTCGCCTCGCGCTGCAGGCTCTTTGCGCCGCTGTATCGCCAGCTCACGCTTGCCGCACTGGCCACCGCCGCGTTCGGCAGGCCGCTGGCGGCCGAGGGCGAACTGGCCTACGCCGACGTGAAGGCTGCCTGGGAAGACTACCTGGCCCGAGACAACCAGGGGCGCGGTTTCGTGCTCATCGGCCACAGTCAGGGCTCGCGCATGCTCACGCGCCTCATTCGCGAGGAGATCGACGGCAAGCCGGTGCAGTCGCGCATGGTGTCGGCGCTGCTGATGGGCACGAACCTCGCGGTGCCGAAGGGCGCCGACGTGGGCGGTGCGTTCCGGAGCGTGCCGCTGTGCCGCGGGGCCGGGCAGACCGGCTGCGTGCTGGCCTACGTGAGCTTCCGCGCCGATGCACCGCCACCGGCACGGAGCGTGTTCGGCCGGGTCGATGCACCGGGACAGGTCGCGGCCTGCGTGAATCCCGCCGCACTGGCAGGGGGCGAGGGCGCATTGATGCCGTACTTCACGAGCGGCAACACAGACATCACCGGCATGCCGTCGCGCGGCACGTCATGGCTCAAGAGCGGCCAGAAGCTGAACACGCCGTTCGTCACCACGCCCGGCCTTCTGAGCGCCGAATGCGTCTCGAACGAGCACGGCGACTACCTCGCCGTCCACACGCATGCCAACGCGGCCGACCAGCGCATCGACCACATCCCCGGCGACCTCAGCATCGCGGGCGTGGTGCTCAAGGGCTGGGGCCTGCACCTGGTCGACGTCAACCTGGCGCTGGGCAACCTGCTGTCACTGCTGGACCGTCAGGCAGCGGCGTATCTCGAACGCCACTGACGGTGAATCAGGTGCCCGCGACGTAGGGATTGCTGCGGCGCTCGCGCCCGAACGTGCTCTCCGGCCCGTGGCCCGGGATGAACACCGTTTCGTCTCCCATCGGCCAGAGGCGTTGCGTGATGCTGTCGATCAACTGCTGATGGTTGCCCTGCGGAAAGTCGGTGCGGCCGATGCTGCCGGCGAAGAGCACGTCGCCGACGAAGGCACGCTGCGCGCTTGCGGAGTAGAAGACGACATGCCCCGGCGTGTGGCCGGGGCAGTGGCGCACCGACAGCGTCTCCTCGCCGAGGGTCACCGTGTCGCCATCGGCGAGCCAGCGCGTGGGCACGAAGGGCTCGGCCGCAGGAAAGCCGAACATGCGGCTTTGCTGCGCGAGGCCGTCGATCCAGAACTGGTCGCCGGGGTGCGGGCCGACAACAGGCAAGGCGCGCCGGCGCGCGAGTTCGCCGGTGCCGCCCGCATGGTCGATGTGCGCATGGGTAAGCCAGATCTGCTCGAGCGTCACGCCGAGCTTGTCGACGGCCGCCAGCAGCCTGTCGAGGTCGCCGCCCGGGTCGATGACCGCGGCCTTGTGCGTGGCATCGCACCAGACGACGGAACAGTTTTGCTGGAATTGGGTAACGGGAACGGTTTGGTAGCGGAGCATGGGCGAGTCGACGAGCGAGCCCCCGACTATCGCAAAAACCCCGATCGGCATCTTGCCGAGGGGCATTCCGCCGGATTGGCACGCCGTTTGCATCACATCTTGTACACAAGACAGGATGCTTGATGATGGTGCATGAAAAGGACTCGCTCGCCGAGTCCGCTTCGAAGGCCGACGCAACGCCCGCCGCCGCCTGGATCACGCGCTTCGACGCGCCGATGAAGGGCGCCGCCGGCGGTCCGCTTGCCGGATTGCGTTTCGCCGCCAAGGACAACATCGACGCGGCCGGCGTCGCCACCACTGCCGCGTGCCCCGCTTTCGAGCGCACCGCCCTGCAGCATGCACACGTCGTGGCGCGCCTGCTCGATGCCGGTGCGTCGCTGCTCGGCAAGACCAACCTGGACCAATTCGCCTGCGGCCTCAACGGCACGCGCTCGCCCTACGGCGCTGTGCCGAACAGCTTCGACGCCCGCTACGTGTCGGGCGGCTCCAGTTCGGGCTCGGCCTACGTGGTCGCGACGGGGGAGGTCGACTTCGCGCTCGGCACCGACACGGCGGGCTCCGGCCGCGTGCCGGCAGGGCTCAACAACATCGTCGGCCTGAAGCCGAGCAAGGGCTTGGTGAGTACGCGCGGCGTGGTGCCGGCGGCACAGAGCGTGGATTGCGTGTCGATCTTCGCGCCGACCGTTGCACTCGCGGTGCGGGTGCTGCAGGCGGCGATGGGCTTCGACGCGGCGGATGCCTTCTCGCGCAAATTGCGACTACAGCGCCAGCCGTTTCCGGCGCGGTTCTCGTTCGGCGTGCCGTCGGCGCTGGCGTTCTTCGGCGACGCGCTCGCCGAGGAAGCCTTCGACGAGGCCATCGGGCGCCTCGAATCGCTCGGCGGCGAGCGCGTGTCGATCGACTACGCACCGCTGGCCGAAGCGGCATCGCTGCTCTACGACAGCGCGCTCGTGGCCGAACGCTACGCCGCGGTGCGCGAGTTCTTCGACGCGCACGAGGACGACGTGATCGAGCCGGTGCGCGGCATCCTTGCAAGCGGCCGGAAGTACAGCGCCGCCGACCTCTTCGATGCGCAACTGCGCCTGCAGGAAATCGCGCAGCGCGTGGCACCGATGTGGCACACGATCGACGTGTTGCTGGTGCCGACCGCACCGCGCCACTGCACCATCGACGAGATGCGCGCCGACCCGGTGGCGCGCAATCGCGAACTCGGTGCATACACCAACTTCGTCAACCTGCTCGACTATGCGGCGCTGTCGGTGCCGAGTTCGATCCGGCCGGATGGCCTGCCGTTCGGAATCACGCTGATAGCGCCTTGCGGCAGCGATCTGCAACTGGCCGAGCTGGGCCAGCGCTTTCATCACGCGACCGGCCTCACGCTGGGCGCGACGGGCCGCCCGATGCCGCCACCGGTGGCGCTGCCGCTCAGCGCCGACACGGTGCGCGTGGCCGTCGTCGGCGCCCACTTGTCGGGCATGCCGCTGAACGGGCAACTGCGGGAGCGCGGCGCGCGCCTGCTCCTCGAAACCGAAACGGCGCCCGACTATCGCCTCTACGCGCTGGCCGGAACCGTGCCGCCAAAGCCCGGCATGTTGCGCGTCGCGCCCGGTGCCGGCGCCGCGATCAAGCTGGAAGTCTGGGAGATGCCCGCGGCGCACTACGGCAGCTTCGTCGCACTCATTCCCGCGCCGCTCGGCATCGGCACGCTGACGCTGGCGGACGGCAGCAGCGTGCAGGGCTTCGTCTGCGAGCCGCTGGCGCTCGAAGGCGCGGAAGACATCACACAACACGGCGGCTGGCGCCGCTACATCGCATCGAGACAGGCCCCGGCGGGGTGAACCGCAGATTCCTCCATCCACATTCATTGCAGGAGCTTTCGATATGCGCAAGATTCATCCAGCCACTGGCGCGACCCGATGTCGGTTGCTGCGGGCCGGAGCCGCCGGGGGTCTTCAAGATCTTCCGCACGAATCAGAGCAAACCGAAGTACGCGCTCGAAGGGAGACGCAGTGACTCCTTCGCAGATCGCGACCTACGTCGACGCGGCAGCGGCTGCGCTGGACTTGCGCTTGCGCCAGGACTACCGGCCCGGCGTGCTGCGCTACTTCACGCTGGCATCCGAGTTCGCTGCCATCGTTGACGCGGTGCCCCTGCAACCGCATGACGAGGCGGCGACGACCTTTGTGCCGGTGGAACCGCGGGAAGCTACGGAATGAGCGCGGTTCCCGATCGTGTTCGGCCTGCGGCCGCCAATGCCGATACGCTGCTGGCGCAGGACGCAGCGGCGATGGCCGAAGCGGTGCGCAGCGGCGCGACCACCGCGACCGCGCTGGTGCAGGCCAGCCTGGCGCGCATCGATGCCACCGACAAGCGCATCAACGCCTTCACCGATGTCGTGCGCGAGCGGGCGCTGCGGCGCGCGGGCCAGGCCGATGCATCGCTTGCATCGTCATCGGGCGATCGAACACGCGCGCTGCCGCTGCTCGGCGTGCCATTCGCCGTCAAGAACCTGTTCGACGTCGCCGGCATCCCGACGCTGGCCGGCTCGAAGATCGAGCGCGCCGCCGCGCCCGCCGTGCGTGACGGCCTGCTGGTGCACCGCCTCGAATCTGCGGGCGCGGTGCTGGTCGGCGCGCTCAACATGGACGAGTACGCCTACGGCTTCACGACGGAGAACAGCCACGTCGGCCCGGCCCACAACCCGCACGATCTCAAGCGCATCGCGGGCGGCTCGTCGGGCGGCTCCGGCGCGGCGGTCGCGGCAGGGCAGGTGCCGATCACGCTCGGCTCCGACACGAACGGTTCCATCCGCGTGCCGTCGTCGCTGTGCGGCGTGTTCGGCCTCAAGCCCACCTTCGGACGCTTGCCGCGCACCGGCAGCTATCCCTTCGTCTCGAGCCTCGATCATCTCGGCCCGTTCGCGCGCTCGGCGCGCGACCTCGCGCTTTGCTACGACGCGATGCAGGGCCCCGAAGGCATCGGCCCGCACGACCCCGGCTGTGCGCAGCGCGCCATCGAACCCGTGACGCCGCTGCTCGTGCAGTGCGCCAACGGCTTGCGCATCGGTGTGCTGACCGGCTACTTCCGCGAGCATGCGCAGTCCGAAGCCTTGCTGGCCGTGGACAAGGTTGCCGAAGCGCTCGGCGCCACCAGGGCGGTCGAATTGCCGATGGTCGAGGCCGGCCGCGCCGCCGCCTTCCTCATCACCAATTCCGAAGGCGCCGCGCTGCACCTGCCCGACCTGCGGACCAGGCCGCAGGACTTCGAACCGCTTTCGCGCGACCGCTTCCTCGCCGGGGCGCTGTTGCCCGCCGCATGGGTCGCGCGTGCGCAACGCGTGCGGCGCGCCTATGCCGAAGCGGTGGCTCGCGTGTTCGAGCGCTTCGACATCCTGCTGGCCGCGGCCACGCCCTGCGCCGCGACGCCGATCGGCGCCGAGTGGTTCGAAATCCAGGGCCAGCGCCTGCCGGTGCGGCCCAACATGGGGCTGCTGACGCAACCAATTTCGTGCATCGGCCTGCCGGTCTGCGCCGTTCCGGTGTGGGGCGCGCATCCGCATTTGCCGATCGGCGTGCAGGTGATCGGCGCCCCGTGGCGCGAGGATCACGTGCTTCGCGTGGCCGCTTCATTGGAGACGGCGGGCGTCGTGCATGCGCCCATCGCCGCGCTCATGTAGCCGCAGGCGCGGTTGGTACGGTTTATGCACACCGTCTTGTATCCAAGACCGGATTCATTCCAACTCACCGGAGCCCAGCATGTCCCAACTGAACCGTCGCGATTCCATCAAGACCATCGCCGCACTCGGCGCCGCCGGCACGCTCGGCGGATTGAGCGGATTGGCCCGCGCGCAGAAGCCGCTGACCGTCGGCGTGATCTATGTCGGCCCGCGCGATGACTACGGCTACAACCAGGCGCAGGCGCAAGCGGCGGCCGAAGTGAAGAAGATGCCTGGCCTCAAGGTGGTCGAGGAAGAGAACGTGCCGGAGACGGCCGCCGTGCAGAAGACCATGACCGGCATGATTTCGCAGGACGGCGCCAAGGTGCTGTTCCCGACCTCGTTCGGCTATTTCGATCCGCACATCCTGGCGCTCGCGCCGAAGAATCCCGATGTGCGCTTCTCGCACTGCGGCGGCATGTGGACCGAGGGCAAGCATCCGAAGAACGTCGGCAGCTACTTCGGCTACATCGACGAATGCCAGTACCTCAACGGCGTGATCGCCGGCCACATGACGAAGAGCAACAAGATCGCCTTCATCGCGGCCAAGCCGATCCCGCAGGTGCTGCGCAACATCAACGCCTTCACCCTGGGTGCGCGTTCGGTCAAGCCCGGCATCACCTGCAACGTGATCTTCACCGGCGACTGGTCGATGCCCGTGAAAGAGGCCGAAGCCACCAACAGCCTGGCCGACCAGGGATGCGACGTGTTCACGATGCACGTCGACAGCCCCAAGGTCATCGTCGAGACAGCGGCCAAGCGCGGCAAGATGGTGTGCGGCTACCACGCGAGCCAGGCCAAGCTGGCGCCGAACGCGTACCTCACCGGCGCCGAATGGAACTGGCTCACCGCCTACAAGACTGTCATCGACGCCGCGCAGAACGGCAAGCCGCATCCCAACTTCCTGCGCGGCGGACTGAAGGAGGGCTATGTGAAGATGTCCGCCTACGGCCCGATGGTCACAGACGCCGCGAAGAAGCAGGCCGACGACATCAAGGCCAAGATGATCGAAGGCAAGTTCGACATCTTCGTGGGCGGCATCAAGGACGGCAAGGGCACGGTGGTCGTGCCCAAGACGCTGCAGCAGACCGACCTCGAACTCGAGAAGATGAACTACCTGGTCGAAGGCGTCCTCGGAAGCTTATGACATCCCCCAGGCTCCGCGCACTTCGTGTCGCTACTCCAACCCCCTTTGCAAGGGGGCGCCACCAGCGGCCCGGCAAAGCCGGTTCCGCGGTAGCCCTGAGCGAATTCATCCCGGTCCATCATGCGAACCGCTCTTAAGGAGATCGCGTTGCCGGCGGTCGCCATCTCGGCGGCCTTGCTGGTGTTCGGGGTGCTGGTGTGGTTTGCCGGCGTGAGCCCGGTGGACGTGTGGGTCACGTTGTTCAAGGGTGCGTTCGGCGACTGGTTCTCGTGGCAGAACACCTTGCAGCGTGCCGCGCCGCTGATGCTCACCGCCCTGTGCGTGGCGATACCGGCGCGCGCCGGCCTCATCATCATCGGCGGCGAAGGCGCGCTGGTGCTGGGCGGCCTGGCTTGCGCCGCGCTCGGCCAGGCGGTGCCGCTGCCAGGCAACATCGTCGGCACGGCACTGACCTGCATCGCGGGCGCGATCATCGGCGGCCTGTGGATCATGCTGGCCGGCTGGCTGCGGCAATACCGCGGCATCAACGAGACCATCAGCAGCCTGCTACTGGCCTACATCGCGATCGGCATCTTCAAGCACATGGTCGAAGGGCCGTTGCGCGATCCGTCCAGCCTCAACAAGCCGTCGACGCATCCGCTGCCGGACGGCTTGCTCATCAGCGGCATGTTCGGGTCCGACGTGCATTGGGGCCTCGCGATCGGCGTCGTCGCCTGCGTTGCGCTGGGGCTGTGGCTGCGCCTCACCGCATCGGGCTTCTCGATTCGCGTGGTGGGCGGCAATCCGCGCACGGCGCAGCTGGTCGGGCTGCCCGCGACGCAACTCATCCTCGCGGCTTGCGGACTCGGCGGCGCGTGCGCGGGCCTGGCCGGCGCGGTCGAGGTGGCGGCGGTGCACACCAATGCCAATGCGTCATTGATCGCGGGCTATGGCTACGCGGGCATCCTGGTGTCGTTCATCGCGCGGCACAACCCGATCGCGATCGTTCCAGTGGCGATCCTGTTCGGCGGCTTCGGCGCGGCGGGGAGCTTGCTGCAGCGCCGGCTCGGCTTGCCCGATGCGTCGGTTCAAGTGCTGCAGGGCATTGCCTTCGTGCTGATCCTGGCGAGCGAAGGGCTTCGCATGGTGGACTGGAAGAACCTCGTCAGGAACCGCATGCCGAATCCGCTGCAACCGAAGCTGCTGAAGCTGAAGGGGAATGCATGAGCGACGCAGGGAGGTTTTCCAATGACCAGTGACCAATGGATCGCGCTCATCGCCGGCATCATCGGCGGCGCGCTGCGCGTGGGTGCACCCTTCCTGTTCGTGAGCCTCGGCGAATGCCTGACGGAGAAGTCGGGCCGCATCAACCTCGGGTTGGAAGGCGTGCTGGTGCTGTCGGCCATGTCTGCCTTCGGTGGTGCGTATCTCACAGGCTCGCCGTGGCTGGGTGTATTGATCGGCGCCATGGCGGGCGCCGCGCTGGCCTGCCTGCATGGCCTGCTGTGTTCGCTCGATCGCGTGAACGACGTGGCGACCGGCATCGCGTTGATGCTGTTCGGCACAGGGCTCGCGTTCTACCTCGGCAAGCCGCTGATCCAGCCGCAGGCGCCGCAGATCCCCGCGATTCCGCTCGGAGACTGGAGCGACAACTCGGCCGTGCGCGCGGCCTTGCAAGTCAATGCGCTGGTGCCCTTGGGCATCGTGCTGGCGGTATTCCTCTGGTGGGGATTCGCGCGAAGCCGCGCAGGGTTGCTGGTGCGCATGGCGGGCGACTCGGCGAACGCGACGCGTGCGCTGGGCTATTCCGTGTCTGGCATTCGCATCGCCGCCACGACGGCAGGCGGCGCGATTGCGGGCCTGGGCGGCGCCTCGCTCACGCTGTTCTATCCGGGAAGCTGGAGCGAAGGCATCTCGAGCGGGCAGGGCCTGATCGCCGTGGCGCTGGTGATCTTCGCGCGCTGGAGTCCGTTGCGCTGCGTCGGTGCGGCGCTGTTGTTCGGCGGCGCAGGCGCGCTCGGGCCGGCGCTGCAGTCGGTGGGCGTGGGCTGGGGCTATCACCTGTTCAACACCGTGCCGTACGCGCTCACGCTGGTGATCCTGGTGTTGACCTGCAAGCCGGGCAGCGTGGCGATCGGCAGCCCGGGCGAGCTTTCCTCGACGAGATAGCTTCAATGCGATCGAGCGAGAAGTCATGAGCACCACCCGGCCGCCCGAAAGCACTCGCACCCCCTCAGCGGGCAGTGAGGACACGCAGTGCCGAACGTGGGGGCCTCGATGACCGACAACACAGCCACCTTCACCGAGCGCCATGTCGCCGCGCAGCCTTACGCATGGCCGTACAACGGCGACCTGCGCCCCGGCAACACCGCGCTGATCGTCATCGACATGCAGACCGACTTCTGCGGCAAGGGCGGTTACGTCGACGTGATGGGCTACGACCTGTCACTAGTGCAGGCACCCATCGCGCCCATTGCGCGCACGCTCGCGGCGCTGCGGCCGTTGGGCTATCACATCATCCACACGCGCGAAGGCCATCGGCCCGATCTCGCCGACCTGCCCGCCAACAAGCGCTGGCGCTCGCGGCAGATCGGCGCGAACGGCGTCGGCATCGGCGACGACGGGCCCTGCGGCCGCATCCTCGTGCGCGGCGAAACGGGCTGGGAAATCATTCCTGCACTCGCGCCGCTGCCGGACGAAGTCGTCATCGACAAGCCCGGCAAGGGCTCGTTCTACGCCACCGACCTGGAGTTGATCCTGCGCACGCGCGGCATCGAGAACCTGATCCTCGCCGGCATCACCACCGACGTGTGCGTGCACACCACCATGCGCGACGCCAACGACCGTGGCTTCGAATGCCTGCTGCTGTCGGACTGCACCGCCGCCACCGACCATGGCAACCATCTGGCCGCGCTGAAGATGATCACCATGCAGGGTGGCGTTTTCGGCGCGCATGCCGACTCCGCCGCGCTGCTGGCCGCCGTCGCATGAGATTGGAATTCAAAGGAAACATCATCCATGGCTGACGACACCTCCACCCAACCCATCGGCGCGCTGCCGCGCAACACCGGTGCGCTCGCGCTCGACACGTATCAGCTCACCAAGCGCTTCGGCGCGTTCACCGCGATGGACAGCGTGACGATGCGTGTGGAGCCCGGCACAGTGCACGCGCTGCTCGGCGAGAACGGCGCCGGCAAGAGCACGCTGGTGAAATGCGTCGCCGGCTTCCAGGTGGCGGAAGAGGGCGCCGTGTTGATCGATGGCCGCGAGGAGCACATTTCCAATCCGATCATTGCGCGCGAGCTGGGCATCGGCATGGTCTACCAGCATTTCACGCTCGCGCCCGGCATGACGGTGGCCGAGAACCTGTTGCTCGCCGGCGGCAAGACGCGCGCGCTGATCGACTGGAAAGAGAAGCGCGCCGAGCTGAAAGCCTTCCTCGCGACCACGCCCTTCAGCCTCGACCTCGACGTGACGCCATCGTCGCTCGCGGCCGGCGAGAAGCAGAAGCTCGAACTGCTCAAGCAGCTCTACCTGAAGCCGCGCCTGCTGATCCTCGACGAGCCGACCTCGGTGCTGACGCCGCAGGAAGCCGACGAGGTGCTGGGCCACGTGCGCGAGTTCGCGCGCAGTGGCCAATGCACTGTGCTCATCATCACGCACAAGTTCCGCGAGGTGATGGCGTATGCCGACAACGTGACGGTGTTGCGCCGCGGCAAGGCCGTGAAGCATTGCAGCGTGGCGGAGACCAGCCCCGCGCAGCTGGCCGCCGCAATGATGGGCGAGGGCGACGCGCCGCCGCCCGAACTCGCATTGGGTGACGGCGGCGAGAAGGCCGCGCCGCTCACGGGCCGCGCGATCCATGGCGTCCAGCCCGTGGGCATCGATGCGGTGGTTTCGTTGCGCGTCGAGAAGCTGGTCGCGCAGGGCGACCGCGGCACGCTGGCGGTGCACGACCTGAGCCTCGACGTGCGCGCCGGCGAAATCCTCGGTGTGGCCGGTGTGTCGGGCAATGGTCAGCGCGAGCTGGTCGAAGCGCTCGTAGGCCAGCGTCCGCGCCTGTCGGGCAAGGTGACGGTGCGTGGCGAGCGCTATGACGCAAGGCGCGACGAGAACCGGAGGCTCAAGGTGCGCAGCCTGCCCGAGGAGCCGTTGCGCAACGCCTGCGTGGGCGACCTGAGCGTGGCCGAGAACATGGCCTTGCGCGATTTCGACCAGCCGCCCTTGGCGAGCGGCGGCGTGTTGCGCTTCCCGGTCTGGCGCAGCCGTGCACGCGAATGGATCGCGGAGTACGGCGTCAAGACGCAAGGCGAGGGCGCGGCGATCCGCAGCCTTTCGGGTGGCAACGTGCAGCGCGCGGTGCTGGCGCGCGAACTGGCGGGTGAGATCAACGTGCTCATCGCCGCCAACCCGGTTTTCGGCCTCGACTTCGCAGCGGTCGCGGAGATCCACTCGCGCATCGTGCAAGTGCGCGAGAAGGGCGGGGCGGTGCTGCTGATCAGCGAGGACATCGACGAGCTGCTGGAACTGGCGGATCGCATCGTCGTGATGAGCGAGGGGCGCATCGTGTACGAGACGGATGCCGCGACGGCTGAACGCCACGTGCTGGGTGCGCACATGGGTGGGGGTGACCATCACCATCACGAAGCGGTGGCTGCGTGACTCTCGTGTTCGTTCATCTCGCGTGGTCGCCGCTGCGTGGGAGGCGCTGCCCGCTGGAGGGATCGGCGAGCTCGTATCGCGTACCGGGCTTGCGGTGGATCGAGCGCATCGTCCCTTTGGGGCGACTGCCCTCACCCCAGCCCTCGCCCGGAGGGAGAGGGAGCAAGACAGCCGCCCGCCGACGCATTCCGAACTAGAACGAACCCGAAGGACAAAAGTGCAAATCGAAGCCACCCCCTTCCCCTACCCTTTCGACATCGCGAAAACCGCATTCGTCATCATCGACATGCAGCGCGACTTCATCGAACCCGGTGGCTTTGGCGAAACACTAGGCAACGACGTGAAGCTGCTCGAAGCGATCGTGCCGACCACGCAAGCCGTGCTGCAAGCCTGGCGCAAGGCCGGTGGCCTCGTCGTTCACACACGCGAGGCGCACAAGCCCGACCTGTCCGACTGCCCGCCCGCCAAGCTCGGCCGCGGCAACCCCAAGCTGCGCATCGGCGACGCAGGCCCGATGGGCCGCATCCTCATCATGGGCGAACCCGGCAACCAGATCATCGATGCGCTGGCGCCCGTCGACGGCGAGATCGTCATCGACAAGCCAGGCAAGGGCGCGTTCTACGCAACGGGCCTGCACGAAACCCTGAAGGCGCGTGGCATCACGCACCTGCTGTTCGCCGGCGTCACCACCGAAGTCTGTGTCCAGACCACCATGCGAGAAGCCAATGATCGCGGCTACGACAGCCTGCTGCTGGAAGACTGCACCGAAAGCTACTTTCCCGAATTCAAGGCCGCCGCCGTCGAGATGATTCGCGCCCAGGGCGCCATCGTCGGCTGGACCGCACCCAGCAAGTCACTGTTGGCAGCACTCGGCAACGCAGCCTAAGATTTCGCGGTGACCGCCGTCTACGCCACCACCGCCGCAGATACCGATGTCGTCGTGTTCCGCACACGCGCCGACGAGGTCTACGCACAACTCAAGCGCGACGTTGCCGAGTTCCGCATGGTGCCCGGCGACCGCTTCACCGAGAACGAAGTCAGCGAACGGCTGGGCGTGTCGCGCACGCCCGTGCGGCAGGCGCTGTTCAGGTTGCAGCAGGAAGGTTTCGTCGAGGTGCTGTTCCGCAGTGGCTGGCGCGTGCTGCCGTTCGACTTCGACCAGTTCGAGCAGCTCTACGACCTGCGCATGGTGCTGGAAACCACGGCCGTGCATCGCCTCTGCGAGACCGACCGTGGCATCAACCGGCAGATGCTCAGCGACCTCGCCAACATCTGGCTTGTGCCGCTCTCGCAACGCAGTTCAGACAACGCGCAGGTCGCCGAGTGGGACGAGGCCTTTCACTGCGCCCTGGTCGCCGCCGCGGGCAACGGCGAGATGGCCCGTGTGCACCGCGACGTGACCGACCGCATCCGCATCATCCGCCGGCTCGACTTCACCATGCAGCCACGCATCGACGCCACCTATGACGAGCACGCCAAGATCCTGAAGGCCGTCCGCGCCAACCGCGGCGACCAGGCCGCCATGCTGCTGCGCGCGCACATCGAGACAAGCCAGACCGAGGTGCGGAAGATCACGCTTCACCAGATGCATCTGGCGCGGCACGCGGCGGGGTGAGCCAGCTCCGCACCCGTCCGCGCGGACCCGGCGTCCCGGAAGACTGGCGAAGCGCCAGATGCAGGAGCGTGGTTGACTTGTGGCAGATTCCGGCGGACGCTCGAATCAACAACAATACCGTCGGCGGGCGGTCGATCCGCGTCGACTGCCGCGCCAAAGCCGTGTGGATTCAACTTCAATGACAGACGACGCGAATGGACATGTGGCCGGCATGGCGCTGGGCAGGCGTTACCTGACGCTGCTCTTTGCCGACCTATCCCAGTCGACCGAACTGGCCGAGGTCATGGAGACCGAGCACTACGCCGCCGTGCTCGGCGCCCTGCGAAAGGTCTATCACGACACCATCCCGCGGCATGGCGGGATCGTCGTGCGCGTGCAGGGTGATGGCCTGCTCGCGATGTTCGGCTACCCGGTCACGCGCGAGGACGATGGGCGCGGGGCCGTCGCGGCCGCCCTCGAAATGCACCAGCGCATCAGCGATCTGCGGCCCTACCTCCCGGGCGGCCGCCTGCTGTGCCTGCACACCGGGATTCATTCCGGGCTGGTGCTGATGAGCAGCGGCGACGTCGAGCTGGGCCGATTCGAGCTGCTTGGGCCGGTGCCCAACATCGCCTCGCGCCTGTCCGACGCCGCCGGTCCGCACGAGATCCTGGTGAGCGATGAGACGCTCGGGCCGGCCAGCCGGTTCTTCGTGACCGGGCCGCCGCAGTTGCTGCAGGTCAAGGGCCGTGCCGCGCCGCTGCTGGTCTACCGCGTCGACGCCCGCGCCAGCCTGGCCGAAAGCTTGAGCGCCACATCGCGCCACGGCTCCACCGCGTTCGTCGGCCGCCGCGCGGAGCTCGCGCTGCTGCAGCGTGCCATGGACGACGCCATGGCCGGGCACACGCGCTCGGTGGCCGTGGCCGGGCCGCCGGGCATCGGCAAGACGCGGCTGATCGAGCACTTCCTGAGCCGGGTCGTGCAGCGGGGGTGCACCGTGTTGCGCGGCTATTGCGAAAGCGAACTCGGCGCCGAGCCGCTGCAGGCGTTTCATCACATGCTGCAGGCGCTGGCCGACGAGCCGCCGCCCCACACGCCGGACGACTTCGATGCGTTGTTCGCCCGGCTCGCCGCCGAGCGGCCGTTGCTGCTGTTCGTCGATGACTGGCAATGGGCGGACGATGCTTCCCACCAGGTGCTGGCGGCGCTGCGCAAGCGCTCCGACTCCAGGATGCTGATCGTGCTTTCGACGCGCATCCTCGCCGTCCCCAACGCGCCCGCGGCGGCCGGCCAGACGATCACGCTGCTGCCGCTGAGCGATGACGACGCCAGGCAGGCCATCGCGGCGCGCCTGCCGGTGGTCGACCCGTTCGTGGTCGAGGAGATCTGCCTTCATGCCAGCGGCAACCCGCTGTTCCTGGAAGAGCTGTGCCACTCGGCCGCGCGCGGCGATGCGGCGCGGCGCCTGGGACGGACGCAGGGCGCCGGCTGGCTGAACCGCCTTGTCGAATCGCGCGTGCAGCACCTGCCGGCGGCGCAGATCGAGCTGGTGCGCGTGGCCGCGGTGATCGGCAACGTGATCCCGGCCTGGCTGCTCGAAAGCATCACCGGGCAGCGCGCGGACGGCCCGCTCCAGCTTGGCCTGGCCGAGCAGGACTTCATCTTCCCCGGCGAGCGGGCCGGCACGCTGCGCTTCAAGCACGGCATCACGCGCGACATCATCTACGAGTCGGTGGGCCTGCATGTGCGGCAGGCGTTGCACCTGCGCATCGCGGAGGCCATGCAGCAGCACAGCGTCGCCGCGCAGGATGAGGCCCTGGAGGCGCTGGCCATGCACTTCGACGCGGGCGGCGATGCGGTGCAGGCGGCGCGCTATGCCGAACTGGCAGGCGACAAGGCGCTGTCGGCCTCCGCGCTCGACCGCGCACGCACCCTGTACCGGGTGGCGCTGGCCGCGCTCGACCGGTTGCCGCAGAGCCCCGCGGTGGCCTTGCACTGGGTGGCCATCGTGCACCGCCTGGGTCGCGTCTGCGTGTTCGACCCGGTGCGCAGCGAACTGGCCCTGTACGTGCGCGCGGTCGAACTCGCCGAGCGCTTCGGCGACGCGGCCGCCGTCGCGCGAGCGCACCATTGGCTGGGCTACATCAGCTACGGCCTGGGCGATGGCCGGGCCGCGGTGGCCCACTGCGAACGGGCGCTGGTCGAGGCGCGTGCGGCGGATGACGAGAAACTGGTGGTGCAGGTGGTGGCGGCGCTCGGCGAGGCGCACCAGGCCGCCGCCAACTACGACCGTGCGCTGGCGCTGCTGGACGAGGCCATCGCCGTCAAGAGCCGGCACCGCAGCGGCCGGCACGTCAATGTCGGGCTGGCCTTCTCGCTGGTCTGCCGTGCCTACCTGCTGGGCGATCGCGGGCTGTTTGCCGAGTCGCACGAATGCTTCGCCGAGGCGATCGACTCGGTCGCGGGAATCACCCACGAGATTGGCGCCACGGCCCACGGCCTGCACAGTGCCGTGCTGTTGTGGCAGGGGCGCTGGGAAGAGGCGCGCCGGGCGGCCGACGAGTCGGGGCGTATTGCCGAAGCCACGCGCAGCCTCACGCAACTGTCGGTGGCGCGCGCCATGGACGCCTTCGCCGGCTGGATGCTGACACGACAGCCGGAATTTCTGCAGACCATCATCGAGGTGACGGCCTGGCTGGAGCCGCGGCAGAGCGGCCTGTTCCGCTCGCTCAACCACGGCTGGCTTGCCGCGGGCCTGACCCACGCGGGCCGGCATGCCGAGGCGCGCCGGCATGCCGCGCTGGCGCTGCGGCGCAGCCGGCAGCGCGACTTGCTGGGCGCGGCGATGAGCTACCGCTCGCTGGCCCGCGGCGTCGCCGCGCACCGCCCGGAGCGCGTGCCTCACTACCTCGACCGGGCGATGCAGGCAGCGCAGGCGCGCCGCTCGGCGCACGAGATTGCCGTCACGCAGTTGTGTGCCGCCGAAATCGCATGGCAGCATCGAGGCGAGCGCGCCAGTGCCCTGCTCGGCGAGGCCGCCGCCGCCTTCGAGCGCATGGGCATGCACTGGCACCTGGCGGAAGTGCGGTGGCTGCAGTCCTCGATGGAAGCGGGTCGCCGGGACAGCGAATTCGCGGGGGCGCCGGAACTTGCATTCCAGGGCGCCGTCAATTTGCCGTAGCCGCCGGTGCAGGCGCCGGCTTGGGCGTCAGGATCAACAACACCGGCGAACCGGTCGGCCGCAGCGTGCCGGCGTTCAGCAGGCCGGCGAACATGGCGAGCATCACGCCCATTGCCATGTAGTAGCCGGGGCAACCGTGCACGGTCTCGTTGGTGGCGTCGGGCTTGTTTCGGCCGAACATCAGGTCGTCGGGCGCGGCGGGGTCCGTCAACGCCGAGGCGATGCCCAGCACGACATGGTTCCTTGCTTCCTTGTCGACCCCGTTGGCGCCGACCGGGCAGCGCCACAGCATCTCGGGCACTGGCCGCTTGCGCATGGTGGCCAGCAGCGTGGCGCGCAGGGCGGCGTTGGCCTCGGCGTAGGTTGGAAGCGCGCCGCTGGTGGCCTCGAAAAGCGCCTCCTGCCGGTCCCACAGCGTCTCGTCCTTGATCCAGGTCTCCATGGTGCGGAGGAAATTGCCTTCCACTGTCGGAGGGAATCCGAGCAGCACGCCGGCCAGGTTGAGCGCAAATACCGGGTCGGTGACGGGAACATTCAAGCCGTCCAGGATCTCCTGCGCAAGCGACCCCAATCCGGCGGTGCCGTTCTCGGTGAGCCAGCTCTGCACGGCCAGCAGCACCGCCTTGCCTTGCTGCTGGCCCGCGTCCACCACGCCCTGCCGCGGCTGCGGCGAGAAGATGTAGCGCGATGCCGTCGCGAAGTTGCCCGGGCAGCGTGGCTTGCCGGGGTTCGCTTCCAGGCGGCCGCCCGGGATCATGTACTTGCCCTGTGCGTCGGGCAGGCCGATCCACTGGGTGCACAAGGCGGCCATCACCTGGTCTGCCAGGGTAAGCGTGTCGATCGGCTGCCGCACCAGGTCATCCTGGATCGGCGAAGGCAGTACCGGAAACTTGTCCTTGTCGGCGAGCAGCTTTTTCACCACGCCGATCGTCACGTCGTACGCCGTCTGCTCGTCGATGTTCAGGACAGCGTGGTTGAGGGCAAGCTGGGCCGCGTGCCCGGCGCCGTCCAGGCCCAGCAGGTTGAGGCCGATCGACGCGCTCATGCGGTCGCCATAGCCCTCGACCGAGTACTTGCTCCCGTCGTCCTTCATGGCCTTCAGGATCTCGTCGTGGGTTCCCAGGAGGTGGCCGTAGGGGGTGTCCTGCGGGGCCTTCGGGTCGCCGTTGCGCACCAGCGTCCAGGCGGCGGGCGCGCGGTCCGGGTCGTCTAGCCGCTGCCGCACCTCCTCCCGCCGGGTCTCTTCGACTTCTTCCGGGGTCTGCGGCGGAGTGGAGGAGGGGGGCGGCACTGCCGCCGGAAGCTCGGCCCGGTAGTCGTCGAGCGCGGCCAGCGCCGTCAACGACGGCACGAACACATACAGGCCCCATTCCAGGTGCGCCAGCGGCTGGTCGTCGAATACAAAACGCGCGACGCTGCCGTTCTTGTCGAGATAACGGAAGGTGTAGTTCTCGCCGTGCTGCGGCACCCGCAGCAGTGCGTCGCCCTGCGCCGAGCCCACGCCGCTGCTGTTGCCGCCGGATATCCAGCGCTGGATGGTCTCGTACTGCTCGGACAGGCTGGCGCAATAGGCCATGAACACGAGGCCGCGTTCCGCGCCCGCCTGCTTCTGGCCGTAGGACATGCCCCGGCGAATGATGCGCGGCGTGTACGGCCGTTTGTCGCGCGGGTTGGCGCGGCGGATGTGCGAGTGGAACGGACAGGCGTCGCTGGCACCGGCGCTGTCGTAGTTGAAATTGTTGAGGCCGGTGGCGGCGTCGGCCGCCGACACCAGGGGCGTGCCGTCCGGGTGCCGGCCCATCACCCGGCTCAGCAAATGGTCGCGATCGGCCTGTGTGAGCGCCGAGAGGGCAGCGTCCAGGGTGTCCATGTTCTGGCGCAGCTTGCGCACCACCAGGAAGCTGCCGTTGAACTTCAACGGGTCGATCGCCGGGTTCGGCGCGTCGTTGCGGTTGTTGGCATGGCCCAGCAGCAGTTCGCCGGGCCTGACCCGGTCGTCGAACGCCTTGGGCGGATTGGCAGGCGTTGAATCAGGGTCGATCCGCGGCTGGCTGATGCCGTCGACAAAACCCAGGTGGCCCACGATGTCGCCTTGCAGGTTGCGCTGGCTGAAGGTCGGCTGGACTGCAAGCACGCGCAGGCCGCCGCCGGGCGCGTTCAGGACGTCGACACCTGTCTTCAACAGGGGGTGCAGGTCGGCCGACGAATTGGCCGGGTCCGTCAGGCGCAACTGGATGAGCACGTGCACGGCCTTCATGTCGACACGATGCCCGCTGGCTTCGTTGCCCCACGCCAGCGGCCGGCGCCAGCGGTCCGGGTGGTTGACGCGCACGTCGCCGAGCAGCGAGCTGCGCGCCTCCATGCCCTCGATGAATTCCTGTGGAAAGCCGATGAGGCGCGACTGCGCCACCCCCAGCGCCGCCAGCCCCGCGTGCGTGAAGCCGACCAGGCAGGCGACCCCGTTGGCCGCCAGCGGGCCGCAACGTGGGGCGAGGGCGGCCAGCGTCGTGCGCGCGGGTCCGGCGTCCGTCACGCGCAAAAGCACCACGCAACCGTGGGTGACGGGCTCGTTGCTGGTGAGGACGTGGCTCTGGATCAGGGTCGGGTCATAGGGCGGCGCTGCGGGTGCCGGTGCGGGCGTTGGCGGGGGAACGCCGACGCCCTTGAGCCAGCCCAGGGCGTCGAGGTATGGCACCAGCCTGGCCTGGGCCGCTGCCCATTCGGCCTGGCCTGGCTGCCCCGGCTGAAGCTTGTCCAGGATTGCGATCATGTCGATGGAGCCTTGCAGCACCGACTGGGCAAAGCGGCGCAGCGTGCCCCGGTCTCCGTCGTTGTTGGCGGGGTCTCCCGGCGGGAAGTAGATGGACAGGCGGTACAGGCCCGTGAGCGTACGCAACGGCAGCACCAGCGTGCCGACGACGTCGGCCAGCCCACGGGCCATTGCCGCGCGCTGCGCTGCCACGGCCGATGGCACGGCGTGCGTTGCGATGTCCTTGTCGACGGTGGCGAGCGCGCCCTGTTCGCGCTGCTTTTTCTCGACCTCCGCAAGGTATTCATGGTCGCCCAGCGGCATGACCGAATCGGCGTAGAAAGTGCCGCCCGCCACCTCGTTGCGGCGCACCCACGCACAGTAGTCCTCGTAGCGCGAGGTTTTCGAGCCGGGATAGTCTTCGCAGTTGCAGAACAGGAGATCGAGCAGCGTGCCCAGGTCGCGGTAGATCACCCGCATGTAGGGCTCCCAGCCGCCGTCGAAGGTCACGTTGAGCGACAGGCGCCAGGTGCCGTCTTCCGGCTGGGGCTGGTCGTCCGGGAGGCCGGGAATGGGCGGCACGAGGGCATAGCGGAAGTGGTCGATGATGCCGAACCGCCCGACGGAATCCGGGAACACCGGTTGCAGCAGTTCCGATTCGCGCACGTTCTGCCGGGCCGAGTACAGCGCGTCGAGCACCTTGCGCAATCTTTCGAGATAGCTGATGGGCTCGAAGCCGATCACCATGCCCTTCTTGACCGGGGCCAGCACCGACAGGTTGGTGATTCCGCCCAGGACGGTGCTTCGCTTGATTTGCTGCGCCATTTGCGCGCTCCTTGGTGTGCGCTGCACGTCCGTCGTGACGGGTTGCCGCAGTCGCGCATGACCCCCTGAAGTGGTCCGCAGTTTCACGACCGGGGCGGCGTTGTCAATGGCCGCACGTCAGGCCATGACGATGCCACTGCGCATGCTCATCCGGATCGCTTGCCGGAAGTCGGGTTGCGATGTTCGGACGGGCGTTGGCGGTTGGCACCCCCAATGCGGAGGATGCGGGTGGATGTGGCTTCAATTGTTCGCTGGCGGCGAGGCAGGTCGTCGGCGCTGCCACCTTGGCCGAAACTCACAAGCCGAACGCGTACTCCACCGTGATCGGCGCGTGGTCGCTGAACTTGATGGTCTTGTAGATTTCTTCGTTGCGTGCGAGCGCAGCAATCGTTGGCGTTGCAAGGTGATAGTCCAGCCGCCATCCGACGTTGTTGGCATAAGCCTGCCCGCGATTGCTCCACCATGTGTAGGCTGCATCCGTCGTGTCGGGCTTGAGCATGCGGTATACGTCGACAAGACCCGCGCCATCGGCGCCCGCATCCAGCAGCCGCGTCATCCACGCGCGCTCCTCCGGCAGGAAGCCGCTGTTCTTCTGGTTGCCACGCCAGTTCTTCAGGTCGACCTCCTTGTGCGCGATGTTGATGTCGCCGCAGAGCACGAATTCGCGCTGCTTCTTCAATGCGATCAGGTGCGGAAAGAACCCCGCCAGAAACCGGAACTTAGCAGCCTGCCGCTCCTCGCCAGACGAACCGCTCGGAAAGTAGCAACTGATCACGGAGAACTTCCGCTTGGGCGTGTCGAAGCGCAGTTCGAGGTAGCGCCCCTCGGCATCGAACTCCTTGTCGCCCCAGCCCACGACCACCTCGGTCGGCTCATGCCTCGTATAGATCGCGGTCCCCGCATAGCCCTTCTTCTCGGCGAAGTGAAAGTGCCCCTTCAGCCCCGCCATCTCCTCGAAGCGCCCCGTCACGTCGCTCGCCTGGACGCGGATTTCCTGCATGCAAATACAATCCGGCGCCAGTTGAGCGACCCAGTCGGCCACCCCCTTGGTGGTCGCGGAACGCAGGCCGTTGAGGTTGAGGCTGGTCAGTTTGAACACTAGAAGGATTCCCGATATGGCTGAGATGGGTGGTGTGGATCTGGCCCAGCGCTTCGTGCAATTCGCGCTCGACGCGGGCGTGCTTCGCTTCGGCGAATTCAAGATCAAGTCGGGCCGCATCAGCCCCTATTTTTTCAATGCCGGGCTGTTCGACGACGGCCTCAAGCTGGCGCGGCTGGCCGAATTCTATGCAGAGCGACTGATCGCCAGCGGGCTCGAATTCGACATGATCTTCGGCCCCGCCTACAAGGGCATCCCGCTCGGCGCCACGGTGGCCGCGGAGCTGGCGCGGCGCGGCCGCAACGTGCCCTTTTGCTACAACCGCAAGGAAGCCAAGGCCCACGGTGAAGGCGGCAGCCTGGTTGGCGCGCCGCTCAAGGGTCGCGTGCTGATCGTCGACGACGTGATGTCGGCCGGCACCGCAGTGCGCGAATCCATCGCCATCATCGAGGCCGCCGGCGCGACCCCCTACGCCGTGGCCATCGCGCTCGACCGCCAGGAGAAGGCGACCGAGAACGGAGTCGACGTCGACCACAGCGCTGTGCAATATGTACGAAATCAACTCGGTCTGAAAGTCATGTCGATCGCAACCCTGAACGACTTGTTACATTACCTCTCAGGCCGTCCGGACAACTCGCTGGATGCCCATCGCGAAGGAGTGCTGGCCTACAGGGCACGATACGGTGCGGCCTGACCAGCCACGTTGAAGGGATCGAACCAGTGCGCCTTGCCGTTCTTCTTGCTGGATTGCCGCTGGCGCTGGGAATTGCCGCGTCCGCCGTACAGGCCCAGCAGGCGCAGCCGGCGAACGGCGCGGGCATCTACAGCTGCGTCGATTCACGCGGTCGCACCATCACCTCGGACCGTCCCATCGCCGATTGCCTCGACCGCGAGCAGCGCGAACTGAACTCCAGCGGCACCATGCGCCGCCGCGTCGAGCCGAGCTACACCCCCAAGGAACAGGCCGAGCGCGACGAACGCGCGCGGCAGGCGCAGATTGCGGCGTCGAAGCAGAGCGAAGAGCGCAGGCGCGAGCGCGCGTTGCTCATGCGCTATCCCAACGATGCCGCCCACGAGCGCGATCGTGCGGATGCAATCGCCCAGATCGACTCCGTGATCCAGTCCGCCCGCAAGCGCCAGGGCGAACTGGCCGAAGACCGAAAAAGGATCGACGCCGAGTTGGAGTTCTACCGGAACGACGCCAACAAGGCCCCGGCCGCGTTGCGACGCCAGATCGACGAGAGCAACCAGGCCATGGCGGTGCAGAACCGTTTCATCGGCGAGCAGGAAGAGGAAAAGCGGCGCGTCAATGCACGCTTCGACGACGAGCGGACTCGGCTGAAGCAGTTGTGGAGCAAGTGAGCTCGGCAGCATTCTTGCTCGCCCCCAGGCTCCGCGCACTTTGTGCGCTCCTCCCACCCCCTGCCGGGGACGACACCGGCGGCCTGGCAAAGCCAGCTCCGCGGCAGCCCACGCAATACGCTGTCAGCCGAGCTTCGATTTCAGCAGCGCGTTGACTTGCGCGGGGTTGGCCTTGCCCTGGCTCGCCTTCATGACCTGGCCGACCAATGCGTTGAAGGCCTTGTCCTTGCCGGAGCGGTATTCGTCGATGTTTTTCTGGTTCGTCGCCAGCACGCCGTCGATGATCTTTTCGAGCGCGCCTGTGTCGTTCATCGGCTTCAGGTCTTTCGCCGCGATGATCGCGTCGACTTCGTTGCCTTCGCCGCTCCACAGTGCATCGAACACCACGCGCGCGGCGCTGTTCGGGATCGTGCCGTCGCTGATGCGTGCGATCAGTTGCCCAAGTTGTGCGGCCTTCACGGGCGCGGCCTCGATGCCGATTTCCTGCGCGTTGAGTCGCCGTGCGATCTCTCCGGTGATCCAGTTGCTGGCGAGCTTCGGCGTGGCGCCTTTCGCCACGGCCTCGTCGAAGTAGCGCGCCAACGCCACACTCTGCGTCAGCTGCGTTGCGTCGTATTCCGACAGCCCGAGGTCGGCTACATAGCGCTGCGCCATCGCGCGCGGCAATTCGGGCATGGCGGCCTTCACGCGGTCGATCCACTCCTGCGCAATCGCCAGCGGCGGCAGGTCGGGGTCGGGGAAGTAGCGGTAGTCGGCCGCGTCTTCCTTGGTTCGCATCGCGCGCGTCTCGCCGGTGTCGGGGTCGAACAGCACGGTGGCTTGCTGGATGGCGCGGCCGTCCTCGATCTCGCCGATCTGCCAGCGGATCTCGTAGTCGATCGCCTGCTGCATGAAGCGAAAGCTGTTGAGGTTCTTGATCTCGCGCCGCGTGCCCAGCGGCTCGCCGGGGCGGCGAACCGACACGTTGGCGTCGCAGCGGAAGCTGCCTTCCTGCATGTTGCCGTCGCAGATGCCGATCCAGGTCACGATCTTGTGCAGTTCCTTCGCATAGGCCACGGCCTCGGCGGTGGAGCGCATGTCGGGTTCGGTCACGATCTCCAGCAGCGGCGTGCCGGCGCGGTTGAGGTCGATGCCCGACTGCCCGATGAAGTTCTCGTGCAGCGACTTGCCCGCGTCTTCCTCGAGGTGCGCACGCACCAGACGCACGGCCTTCAGTTCATCGCCGACGAAGAAGCTCACCGTGCCGCCTTGCACCACCGGGATCTCGAACTGGCTGATCTGGTACCCCTTGGGCAGGTCGGGGTAGAAGTAGTTCTTGCGCGCGAACACGCTGCGCGGCGCGATGTGCGAGCCGAGCGCCAGCCCGAGCTTGATGGCGCGTTCGACGGCGCCCTTGTTCATCACGGGCAACGTGCCGGGCAGGGCCAGGTCGACCGCGCAGGCTTGCGTATTCGGCTCCGCGCCGAAGGCCGTCGAGGCGCGGCTGAAGATCTTGCTCTCGGTCGAAAGCTGCGCATGCGTCTCGAAGCCGATGATGACTTCGAAGCCCTGCACCAGCGGCCCGGTGGGGCGGCCGACTTGCGCCTCGGCAAAAGGGTTCACGACAGCGGTTTCACTCATCTTGTTTGCTCCAACACATGTTGTTGTCTTGTCGGGTTGCTGGCGTTCGGGGGTGCCGGCGATCGGATGCCGATGATCGGGGTGCGTGCCGAGGGCACTGGGTATCCCCCTGCGCGAATGTCCCCCGCCTTCGGCTCCTCCCTTATTTCGCTGCGAGGGACACCCAGCACCCTCGGCGCGTGGAACGGTCGGTGGTGTCGGCCGATCAACGACTGCGCGTCTGGATCATGTCGATGGTGTGCTCTGCGCAGCGAAATAAAGGAGGAGCCGGCGGCCGCAGGCTGACGGCGGGGGACATTCGCGGAGCAGAGTACGCCGTCGGCGTGATCCCGCCCCAGGCCACCCAGGCCACCCAGGCCATCAGGCCCCAATCGCACGGCAGCCCCCAGACCCATCCTAGAAACCCTCAGGCATGCGGGTATGCCAGTCCGTCGCCTGCTGGAACCGGTGTGCCGCGTTCAGCAGCCTGGCCTCGCCGAAGTAGTTGCCGATGAGCTGCAGGCCCACCGGCATGTTGCCTTCGCCGAATCCCACCGGCAGGCTCATGCCGGGCAGCCCCGCGAGCGAACCCGGCAAGGTGAAGATGTCGGCCAGGTAATCGGCCACCGGATCGTCACCGTGTTCGCCGATCTTCCACGCGACCGTCGGTGCGGCAGGGCCAGCGATCACGTCGCATTCCTTGAACGCCTGCTGGAAGTCGTCTGCAATCATGCGCCGCACCTTCTGTGCCTGCAGGTAGTACGCATCGTAGTAGCCGTGGCTCAGCACATAGGTGCCGATCATGATGCGGCGCTTCACCTCGTCGCCGAAGCCTTCCTCGCGCGTCTGCGCGTACATGTCGGCGAGGTCCTTGTACTTGGCGGCGCGGTGGCCGAACTTGACGCCGTCGAAGCGGCTCAGGTTGCTCGATGCTTCCGCAGGCGCAAGGATGTAGTAGACCGGGATCGACAGCTCGGTGCGCGGCAGCGTGATCGCGACACGCCTGGCGCCCAGCTTCTCGTACTCCGCCAATGCAGCATCGATCGCTGCGCGTACGCCGGGCGCCACGCCATCGCCGAGGAACTCCTTCGGCACGCCGATGCGCAGGCCCTCGAGCGAGTCGTTCAGGTTGCGAGAGAAGTCCTCTGCGGGCCGGTCGATCGAAGTCGAATCGCGATCGAGATCGGGGCCGCACATGGCCGACAGCAGCAGCGCGCAATCTTCGGCCGAGCGCGCCATCGGGCCCGCCTGGTCGAGGCTCGATGCAAACGCCACCATGCCGTAGCGCGAGGCACGGCCGTAGGTCGGCTTGATGCCGGTGATGCCGCAGAACGAGGCGGGCTGGCGGATCGAGCCGCCGGTGTCAGTGCCCGTCGCAGCCGGCGCCAGGCGCGCGGCAACCGCCGCGGCGCTGCCCCCCGACGAGCCCCCCGGAATGCGCGATGCGTCCCACGGATTGCGCACTGGCGTCGCGGCATCCAGGCCGATGGCCGGCACGGCCACGTTCTCGTTCGACGAGCCCATCGCAAACTCATCGCAGCTCAGCTTGCCCAGCGTCACGGCGCCGGCTTCGGCGAGCCTGCGCACCACCGTTGCGTCGAAGGGCGAGCGGTAGCCTTCCAGGATCTTCGAACCCGCGGTGGTCGGGAAGTGGGTCGTGACGAAGATGTCCTTGTGCGCAATCGGCACGCCCGTCAACGCAGGTGCGCCACCGGCGCTCAGCTTCTCGTCGGCCGCACGCGCCTGCGTCAGCGTGACGTCGGCATCGAGCGAGACGAACGCGCCCAGCTCGCCATGCGACTGGATGCGACCCAGAAAATGCTGCGCCGTTTCTTTCGCCGACACCTCGCGCGCCGCGAGCGCCTTGGCGAGTTGGGTCACACCCATCTGATGCAAGTCGGGCCGGCTCATTGCGAAACCTCCGTGCTTCGCACTGCGGCGCGAGCGCCTTCGGGCGGCTGGGTGGAAATCATTCGAAAACCTTCGTGCTTCGCACTGCGGTGCGGAGCGCCTCCGGGCGGCTGGGCGGAAATCATGTGAAAACCTTCGTGCTTCGCACTGCGATTCGGAGCACCTTCGGGCGGCCGGGCGGTGCTCATTCGATCACCTTCGGCACCAGGAACAGCCCCGCCTCGACTGCCGGTGCGCTGCGTTGATTCGCCTCGCGGCAATTCGGCTCGCTCACGACGTCATCGCGCAGTCGCAGCGATATGTCTTCAATGGTCGCCACGGGATGCGCCAAAGGCTCGACACCTGTGGTGTCGACCGCCTGCATGCGTTCGACCAGCGCAAAAAAGCCATTGATCTGGCCCAGCATGCGCGTGCTTTCTTCGCTGCCGAGCTGGAGCCGGGCGAGCGACGCAATGCGCGCGATATCGGAATCGGTAAGTGACATTGGAGGAAACGTCTGAAATCGGGGGAGAAAGAGCGACGTAATCGCACGTGCGGGGCGTGTGCTGGCCCGTCAGGCCGGGGGGATCGGTTATTATCCCGCCTTTGCCGCAACCCACGCGAACGCGCCGGCTTTTGCTGCAAAAACCTCTATTCATCCCCGTCAGACGACCCACAGATTAAAGGCGACCGCATGCCGAAGCGCACGCGGTGCCACAAGGATCCCGCAAAATGTTCGGAGTTTTCCGTCGATACTTTTCGACCGACCTTGCCATTGACCTCGGCACAGCCAACACCCTGATCTTTGCCCGCAACAAGGGCATTGTGCTGGACGAACCCTCCGTCGTGGCCATCCGGCATGAAGGCGGTCCGCACGGCAAGAAGGTGATCCAGGCGGTCGGGGCAGAGGCCAAGGCCATGCTCGGCAAGGTGCCCGGCAACATCGAAGCCATCCGACCCATGAAGGATGGCGTGATCGCCGACTTCGTGATCACCGAGCAGATGATCAAGCAGTTCATCAAGATGGTGCACCCGCGCACGCTGTTCACGCCGAGCCCGCGCATCATCATCTGCGTGCCCTGCGGGTCCACCCAGGTCGAACGCCGCGCCATCAAGGATGCGGCCGAGGCGGCAGGCGCCACCTCCGTCTACCTCATCGAAGAACCCATGGCTGCGGCCATCGGCGCCGGTTTGCCGGTGTCCGAAGCCTCCGGTTCGATGGTCGTGGACATCGGCGGAGGCACGACGGAAGTCGGTGTCATCTCGCTGGGCGGCATGGTCTACAAGGGGTCCGTGCGCGTCGGCGGCGACCGCTTCGACGAGGCCATCATCAACTACATCCGCCGCAACTACGGCATGCTGATCGGCGAGCCGACCGCCGAAGTCATCAAGAAGAACATCGGCTCGGCCTTCCCGGGGTCCGAAGTCAAGGAAATGGAAGTCAAGGGCCGCAACCTTTCCGAAGGCGTGCCGCGCAGTTTCACCATCAGCAGCAACGAAGTGCTGGAAGCCCTGACCGACCCGCTCAACAACATCGTCTCGGCCGTGAAGAACGCGCTGGAACAAACCCCGCCCGAACTCGGCGCCGACATCGCCGAGCGCGGCATGATGCTGACCGGTGGCGGCGCGCTGCTGCGGGATCTCGACCGCCTGCTGGCGGAAGAAACCGGCCTGCCGGTGCTGGTGGCCGAAGACCCGCTGACCTGCGTGGTGCGCGGTTGCGGTATCGCGCTGGAGCGCATGGATCGTCTCGGAAGTATCTTCACCAGCGAGTGATTCCCGTAGACTTCAGTGGCCGGCCCATGTTCGCATGGCGCCGGCTTTTTGCCATATGACGCCGGCCTGATGCCATGCCCCTCGGCACCCTTGATCGCACTGCGCCGCCCCTCTTCAACCAGGGGCCGTCGGCGCTCAGCAAGCTGATTTTCTTCAGCGCGCTGTCGCTGTTCCTGATGGTGGCGGATGCGCGATTCAACATCGTGCGGCCAGTGCGGGCGGCCATCGGCGCGGTGCTTTATCCGGTGCAATGGGTCGCGATGAAACCAGTGCAACTGGTATTGGGCGGCACCCGTTACTTCGAAGACCTGCAGACCGCCCAGCGCAACGAAGCAGAGGTGCGCAAGTCGCTCGCACTGCAGTCCGAGCGCGCGAGCCAATCGGATGCTCTCGCGCAGGAAAACGCCCGGCTTCGCTCGATGCTCGAACTGCGGGCCAGCACCACCACGCCCGGCCGGGTGGCCGAGGTGCTCTACGACGCCGCCGACCCCTACACACGCAAGCTGATCCTCGACCAGGGCATGACGCAGGGCATCCTGCCCGGGTCGCCGGTGATCGATGAACGCGGCGTACTGGGTCAGGTCACGCAGGTGCTTCCGTTCACGAGCGAGGTCACCCTGGTGACTGACCGCGACCTGGCCATTCCCGTGCAGAACACCCGCACCGGTGCGCGCAGCGTTGCCTTCGGCGAGGCCAATGCATATGGGGGCGGGCTGGAGTTGCGCTTCATGCAGGCCAACTCGGACGTGCAGGAAGGGGACCTGCTGGCGACCAGCGGTGTCGACGGCGTCTATCCGGCGGGTTTGCCGGTCGGCAAGATCGACCGCATCGAACGACGCGCCGATTCCGCGTTCGCGCGCATCCATTGCGTGCCGGCGGGCGGCGTTTCGGCCGCTCGCTACGTGATGGTGCTGGTGCCGGCCAACCTGAACCTGCCGCCCAAGCCGGCGCCGGTCGTGGCGGCACCGGTCGTACCCGCGAAGAAGAAGGGCGAGAAATCGGGCAAGGCGGACAAGGCGGCCCAGGCAGACAAGGCGGCCCAGGCAGACAAGGCAGCCAAGGCTGACAAGGCTGACAAGGCTGACAAGGCGGCCCAGGCTGACAAGGCGGCCCAAGCTGACAAGGCTGACAAGCCGGTCAAAGCCGCCCAACCCGACAAGGCAGACAAGAAAGAGAAAGGAGCCGCGCGATGATCATGCGTCCCGGCCAGCAGCAACTCTTGCTGCCTGTAAGCCCTCTTTTCATCTGGGGCAGCCTGCTCCTGGCCATGCTGCTGAACATGCTGCCGCTCGGCCGCATCGCCTGGTTCCCTGACCTGCTTGCGTTGGCCGTCGTGTTCTGGAGCGTGCACCAGCCATCGCGCATCGGTATCGGCGTGGCCTTCGTGTTCGGACTGTTCATGGATGTGCACCAGTCCGCCATGCTGGGCCAGCATGCACTCTCCTACACGGCGCTGAGCTTCTTCGCGATCATGATTCACCGTCGCCTGCTCTGGTATCCGGTGGTGTCGCAGGCGCTGCAGTTGCTGCCCCTGTTCGCGTTGTCGCACTTCGTCGAACTTGGCATCCGCATGATTGGCGGAGGGCTGTTTCCGGGTTGGAACCTCGCGTTCGCACCGTTGATCGAAGCGGTGCTCTGGCCGTTCGTGAGTGCCTTGCTGCTCGCGCCGCAACGCCGCACGCCGGAGCCCGACGCCAACCGGCCCCTGTAGCCGCTCCAGAGCGTCCGCGGAGCCCGCGCCACGTTTGCCTTTGACAACCCACAAGCCTAAGCTCGACCCCGATGACTGAGATCCGCAACGTCGCTGCCGACATCGCGCGCTTCAAGCGTCGCGTGATCGTGATCGGACTCGTCGTGCTGACGGCATTCAGCCTGCTTTGCCTGCGTCTGGCTTACTTGCAGGTGGTGCGTCACGAGGACCTTGCCGAACAGGCCGAGAACAACCGCACCGCGGTCGTGCCGGTGGTGCCGAACCGTGGCCTGATTCTCGACAGAAACGGCATCGTACTGGCCTCCAACTATTCGGCCTACACGCTGGAAATCACGCCGTCCAAGGTCGCCGACCTCGAGGAAACCATCGACGGCCTGTCCTCGGTGATCGAGGTCGGGCCGCGCGACCGAAGGCGCTTCAAGCGGCTGCGCGAAGATTCCCGCAGCTTCGACTCCATTCCCATCCGCACGCGCCTGAGCGACGAGGAGGTGGCCCGCTTCGCCGCGCAGCGCTACCGCTTCCCGGGCGTGGAGATCAAGGCGCGCCTGTTCCGCAACTATCCGCACGGCGAGATCGCCAGCCATGTGCTCGGCTACATCGGTCGCATCAACCAGACAGAAAAGGCCGCGATGGAGGAGTGGGACGACGAGGACTACGACAACTACCGTGGTACCGAATACATCGGCAAGCTCGGCATCGAGCAGAGCTACGAGAAGACGCTGCATGGCCTGACCGGCGTCGAGCAGATGGAAACCTCGGCCGGCGGACGCGCGGTGCGCCGGCTCAACGGCCATCCGGCCACGCCCGGCAATACGGTGATGCTGTCGCTCGACATCAAGCTGCAGAAAATGGTCGAAGACATGTTCGGCGAGCGCCGCGGCGCGATGGTCGCCCTCGACCCCAAGACCGGCGAAGTGCTGGCCTTCGTCAGCAAGCCCACTTTCGACCCCAACCTCTTCGTCGAAGGCATCGACAGCGAGAGCTGGAAGGAACTCAGCGAGTCGATCGACAAGCCGCTGTTGAACCGTGCGCTGCGCGGCACCTATCCGCCGGGCTCCACCTACAAGCCATTCATGGCCATGGGTGCGCTGCAAACCGGCAAGCGCGGGCCCAACGTGCAGATCAACGACCCGGGCTTCTACAACTTCGCCGGGCACCGCTTCGGCAGCCCCGAGGGCAATATCGGCAACGTCGACATGCGCCGCTCGATCCAGCTGTCGAGCAACATTTACTACTACTCGCTCGCCAACGAAATGGGGGTGGACCTGATCCACGACTTCATGAAGCCGATGGGCTTCGGCCAAATCACCGGCATCGACATCGGCGGCGAGGTGCGCGGGGTGCTGCCCAGCACCGAATGGAAGCGCAACGCCTACAAGCGCCCCGAGATGAAGAAGTGGTATGCCGGCGAGACCATCTCCCTGGGCATCGGGCAGGGCTACAACAGCTTCACGATGCTGCAACTCGCGCAGGCCACCTCCATCATTGCGGACGGCGGCCACAAGCATCGGCCGCACCTGGTGGTTGCCACGCGTGACACCGTCACTGGCAAGACCCAGCCGGTCGAGCAGCCGCCGGTCGACGATCTCCACTTCGCGCCGGCCAACGTGGCCGTGGTGCGCGAAGGGCTGCAGGCCGTGATCACCGGTGGCACCGCGCGTGCCGTGTTCACCGGTGCGGGCTACGTCGCCGCCGGCAAGACTGGGACGGCCCAAGCCGTGACGCAGGCGCAGAACACCAAATACAACGCCAAGGCACTGGAAGAGCACCAGCGCGATCACGCACTGTTCATGGCCTTCGCGCCGGCCAATGATCCGAAGATCGCCGTGGCAGTGATCGTGGAGAACGCGGGGTGGGGTGCCGGGGCCGCGGCGCCCATCGCGCGGCGCGTGTTCGACTACTGGCTACTCGGGCAGTATCCGAGCGAGGCCGACATGGCGGCCATCAAGGTGGGCAAGGCGTCGGCGCCGATCGGCAAGCCGCGGCTGGCCAGCGAGGCCGCGTGGCCCGCGGTGGCGGCGGCAGTGGCCGTGCCGGCTGCGGCCGCCAGCGCCCCCGCTGCAACAACGCCCTGACGTTGCATAGCCCCTAGCCCGGTCAGTTCATTTCAGTTTCCACCACGCGGTTCGCGTGCCCTGCCATCGCAGGAAATCAAGTCTGTTCGTGGGCACCCGTGGAACCGGCTTTGCCGGGCCGCCGGGTGCGCCCCCTCGAGGGGGAGGCGCCGCAGGCGCATCGGGGGTGTTTCATCTCCCCCGCGGAACCGGCTTTGCCGGGCCGCCGGGTGCGCCCCCTCGAGGGGGAGGCGCCGCAGGCGCATCGGGGGTGTTCAGCAGACCACCTACCACTCGCCCGATTCGCGCACGCGCTGGTCCAGATCAAGATGCGCGAGTCGATCTTGCCGGCGTTGTGCGTTGACGCGGGTGCGTCGGACCGACAGGGCGCTGAACCGGCGAGCCACGGCCGCGGCCAGCGGGGTGCGTGGCTGAGCCTCGGTTGGCCTGCTGACGGTGCTTTGATGACTGTGCATTCTGGATTCCTTCGAGCTGCTTCGATGATCGGCCCGGTGCCTCCTTCCGAGGGAAAAAGTTTCGTGAATTGCTTGTGGTTTCCCGCTGTTTCCGAGCCTCGCAGCCAGCACGGAGGCGATGTCGCGATGCGCCGCCGCTCGCCGCCGCTCGCCGCTGCTAGCCGCCGCTAGCCGCCGCTAGCGCAGGAAGGCGTCGTAGCCCGACTTGAGAATCAGCGCGCTCACCACCACGATAAACACGCCGCGCACAAAGCCCGCGCCATGCTTCAGGGCCACGCGTGTGCCGAGCACGCTGCCCACGACATTCGCCGCGGCCATCACCAAGCCGTAGTGCCACCACACGTGCCCCTTCGCCGCCAGCAGCATCAACGCTGCAAGATTGGTGGCGACGTTGATGCACTTGGCCGAGGCGGAAGCATTGAGAAAGTCGTAGCCCAGCCAGCGCACAAACAGGAACACCAGGAAGCTTCCGGTGCCCGGGCCGAAGAAACCGTCATACAGCCCGATCAGCAGGCCGACCGCGCAAGCGGCCATGGTCTCGTGCTGGCCGATGAAGCGCGGCACGTGGTGGCGCCCCATATCCTTGCGGGCCAGGGTATAGCCCAGCACGGCCAGCAGGATGAAGGGCAGGGCCTGCCGCAGGAATTCGCCCGGAAACACGGTGACGGCCCAGGCGCCGAGCAACGAGCCCGCAAAACCGACCGCTGCGGCCGGTAGCAGCGATGCCCACTGGAGTTGCACCTTTCGGCCGAACTGGGCCGCCGCGGCCGCCGTGCCCCACACCGAGGCGCTCTTGTTGGTGCCCAGCAACGTCGCTGGCGGTGCGCCCGGAAAAGTGGCGAACAGAGCGGGCACCAGAACAAGTCCGCCGCCGCCCACGATCGAATCGACAAATCCCGCGAGAAGGGAGGCTCCCGTGACCACCAGCATTTCCATGGCGGGCATTTTCGCATTCAGGATTGCTATCGAATTGATAGCTGAAGAGACCGGACGCACAAGCCTCCGAACGTCCAGGGCATAAAAAAAGCGCCGACTAGCGGCGCTTTATCAAATGCGGCATCGGTGTCATGCACAGAGCCTTTATTAATTCGTTGTACTTGGTCGCGAAGGTTTGTCTCCTCGGCCCCGCCCAGCGGGCGCGGCCCGTTGCGAGTGGCAAGACTGTAGCGGCAGCACCGGGAATGTGCATTGGGGGATACCCGTTGCTCGCGGGCAACGTCAGCTTCAGGTTGTATCGCTCGTTTGCAAATCCCGGTCCATCGAGGTCCGCACCGCCTAATGGCCTGGCGCCAGCGATGCTGCCACCCGGTATTTGTGACACCGGGTTGCGATCAGGTCGTCGCGCGAATCCACGCTGCGGCCTTCTCCGCCATCATCAAGGTCGGACTGTTGGTGTTGCCGCTGGTGATGGTTGGCATCGCGCCGGCATCGACCACGCGCAGCCCTGCGATGAAACCGCCGCGGCCGTCGCGCACGCGCAGCCGTGAATCGAGCACCGCCATCGGATCGTCGGCGGCGCCCATCTTGGTGGTACCGACCGGATGGAAGATCGTGGTCGCGATGTCGCCCGCAAGCCGGGCCAGTTCGTCGTCGCTCTGGTACTGCAGGCCGGGCTTCCATTCCTGCGGCTTGTACCTGGCCAGCGCCGGCTGCGCCACGATGTTGCGCGTGACGCGCAGCGAATCGGCCGCGACCTTGCGGTCTTCCTCCGTGCTCAGGTAGTTGGGCGCAATGGCCGGTGCGTCCTGGTAGCGGTTGCTCTTGATGCGCACCGTGCCGCGGCTCGTCGGGTTGAGGTTGCACACGCTTGCGGTGAACGCCGGGAACGCATGCAGCGGCTCACCGAACGCGTCGAGTGACAGCGGTTGCACGTGGTACTCCAGGTTTGGCCATTCGTACGCCGGCGAACTGCGTGTGAAGGCGCCCAGTTGCGACGGCGCCATGCTCATCGGACCGCTGCGCTTCAACAGGTACTCGAGGCCGATCGTCGCCTTGCCGAGCATCGAGGAGGCCAGCACATTGAGCGTCGACGCGCCCTCGATCTTGAAAACGGCGCGGATCTGCAGATGGTCCTGCAGATTCGCTCCCACGCCCGGCAGGTCGGCGACCACCGGAATGCCATGCTGCTGCAGCAAGTCCGCCGGGCCGATGCCCGATAGTTGCAGGAGTTGCGGCGAGCCGATGCTGCCACCGCACAACAGCACTTCCTGCGTAGCGTGGGCGGTGACCATCTGGTGGCCGTCCCATACCTGCACGCCGGTGCAGCGAGGGCTGCCGTCGGGCTGTGTCTCGACGATGAGCTTCGTGACATGGGCGCTGACCCACATCTCGAAGTTCGGCCGGCCGTAGCAGGTCGGCCGCAGGAAGGCCTTGGCCGTGTTCCAGCGCCAGCCGTTCTTCTGGTTGACCTGGAAGTAGCCGACGCCTTCGTTGGTGCCGCGATTGAAGTCGGTGGAATGCGGAATGCCGGCCTGCACGGCGGCCTCCGCAAAGGCGTCGAGGATGTCCCAGCGCAGCCGCTGCTTTTCGACGCGCCATTCGCCGCCCGCGCCGTGCATCGCGTCGCCGCCGAGGTAGTAGTCTTCGTGCTCCTTGAATGAAGGCAGCACCTGGTCCCAGCGCCAGGTGTCGTCGCCTGTCAGTCGAGCCCACTGGTCGTAGTCGCGCGCCTGGCCGCGCATGTAGATCATCCCGTTGATGCTCGAGCAGCCGCCGAGCGTCTTGCCGCGCGGATAGCGCAGGCTGCGGCCGTTGAGGCCGGCGTCAGGCTCGGTGTTGTAGAGCCAGTCGGTGCGCGGGTTGCCGATGCAGTACAGGTAGCCGACAGGAATGTGGATCCAGTGGTAATCGTCCTTGCGCCCGGCCTCGATCAGCAGCGTGCGTCTTTCCGCCCGCCGCGTGAGTCGGTTGCACAGCAGTGCACCAGCCGTGCCGCCACCGATGACGATATAGTCGAAGGTCGTGTCGCTCATGACCCGATTCTGTGCCCTGTGCTCTCAGGGGGCGCCGCGGAACCGGCTCCGCCGGGCCGCTGGCGACGCCCCCTGGAGGGGACTGGAGGGGGAGGCGGCCGATGGCCGCTTCGGGGGGGAGCTCATTTCGCAGTGGGCATCACGAATTCAGCACCCTTTCCGATGCTCTCCGGCCAGCGCTGCATGATCGATTTCTGCTTCGTATAAAACCGCACGCCTTCCTCGCCGTAGGCATGCATGTCGCCGAACAGCGAGCGCTTCCAGCCGCCGAAGCCGTGCCAGGCCATCGGCACCGGGATCGGCACGTTGATGCCGACCATACCCACCTGGATGCGCCGGCTGAACTCGCGCGCAACGTTGCCGTCCCTGGTGAAGCAACTCACGCCGTTGCCGAACTCGTGGTCGTTGATGAGGTCCACCGCCTGTGCGAGATCGTGCACGCGCACGCAGCCCAGCACCGGACCGAAGATCTCCTCCTTGTAGATGCGCATGTCCGGCGTGACGTGGTCGAACAGCGTGCCGCCCATCCAGAAGCCGTCGTCGCAGCCGTCGCCGGCCTTCCTCGCGTCGAAGCCGCGGCCGTCGACCAGCAGCTTGGCGCCTTCCTTTTCGCCGAGACCGATGTAGCCGGTGATGCGCTCGTGCGCGGCCTTCGTCACGATCGGGCCCATCTCGGCCGCCAGGTTCTCGCCGTCGAGCACCTTCAGCGTGTTCGTGCGCTCGATGAGCTTGGGCAACAGGCGGTCGGCCACGTCGCCGACCAGTACCGCGACGCTGATCGCCATGCAGCGCTCACCGGCCGAGCCGTAGCCGGAGCCGATCAGCGCGTCGACGGCCTGGTCGATGTCGGCATCGGGCATGACGACCATGTGGTTCTTCGCGCCGCCGAGCGCCTGCACGCGCTTGCCGTGGCGGGCACCTGTTTCGTAGATGTAGTTGGCGATCGGCGTGGAGCCGACGAAGCTGATGGCCTTCACGTCCGGATGTTCCAGCAGTGCATCGACCGCAACCTTGTCGCCTTGCACGACGTTGAACACGCCGTCCGGCAAGCCGGCTTCCTTCAGCAACTCGGCGATGCGCAAGGAAGGGCTGGGGTCGGTGGGGCTCGGCTTGAGGATGAAGGTGTTGCCAGCGGCGATCGCAACCGGAAACATCCACATCGGCACCATCACCGGAAAGTTGAACGGCGTGATGCCGGCCACCACGCCGAGCGGCTGGCGCAGGGTCCAGTTGTCGATGCCGGTGGAGACCTGGTCGGTGAAGTCGCCCTTGAGCAGCTGCGGGATGCCGCAGGCGAACTCGACGATGTCGATGCCGCGCGTGACCTCCCCCTGCGCGTCGGTGAAGACCTTGCCGTGCTCGGCGGTGATCAGGTGCGCCAACTCGTCCTTGTGCAGGTTGAGCAGCTCGAGGAACCTGAACAGCACGCGCGCACGGCGGATCGGTGGCGTGTCGGCCCAGGCCGGGAAGGCTGCCTTGGCGGCGGCGACGGCAGCAGCGACTTCCGTCGCGCTCGCCAGGCCTGCCACGCCGGTCACCGAACCGGTCGCCGGGTTGGTCACGTCCTGTGTGCGGCCCGAGGTGTTGGCGACCATGCGGCCGTTGATGAAATGGTCGATCGGAGTCTTGATGATCTGCATGGTGGAGTCTCGCGTTGTGACGATGGAGTGTGGGCAGTTTAGGCATGCCCGCCATGCGCGCCAAGCCACGAAAGGCGGCGGCGCCGGGTTGGGGTCGTACCTACGCCGCGTGGACAGCCCCTGCGGTTACGATGATGCGAGCCCTGCCACTCCCCAACCAGCGCTCTTCCCGGAATCGATCGAGCCCATGCCTGCCGTTGCGTCCCCTTCGCCAGACACTTCGCCGCGAGTCGAACAGACGTCCGGCACGGTCACGGCGAGCGGCCGCTGGACGGCGATCGCCATTGCCCAGCCGAACGCCTGGCCGACGTTGCTGCAAAGCCTGGCCTCCACGCGTTCCGCGACGGCGTGGGACTTGCGGCCGATCGATCCGCTCGACCATGTCGGCGCGCAGGTACTCTGGAACCATTGGGGAAAGGCCTGGCCCGCGCAACTCGAGATGGACCCGCAGCACAAGGCCGTGCTCGACCAGGTCGCGCTGTACACCTGCAGCATGCCGGAGGAGCCGCCCCGGACCTGGGCCGACCGCTTCAGGGACTTCGCGCACAACGGCCCGCGCATCATGTTCGTGGTGCGCGATTTCCTGCGCATCATCGGCCAGCTCACGCTCGACATCATTCGCCTCTTCCGTGCGCCGCACCGTGCGCCGTGGCGCGATTTCTCGGGCCAGCTCTACCAGTTCGGCGCCACGGCATTGCCGATCACCGCCCTGGTCGGTTTGCTCATCGGCGTGGTGCTGGCCTACCTCACGTCTCAGCAGTTGCGCAACTTCGGGGCAGAGGCTTTCATCGTCAACATCCTCGGGCTGTCGCTCATTCGGGAGCTCGGGCCGGTGCTGGCCGCGGTACTGGTCGCCGGGCGCTCCGGCTCGGCCATCACCGCGCAGATCGGCGTGATGCGCGTGACGGAAGAACTCGACGCGATGCGCGTGATGGGCATCTCGCATGGCTTCCGGCTGGTCATGCCTCGCGTGCTGGCGCTGGCCATCGCCATGCCGCTGATCAGCAGTTGGACCTCGATGGCGGCACTGATCGGCGGCATGTTCGCGGCCAACGCGGCGCTCGACATTTCGCCCACGTACTTCATGTCGGCGTTGCCGCGCGCGGTGCCGATGTCGAACCTCTGGATCGCGCTGTCGAAGTCGGCGGTGTTCGGCATCCTGATCGCGCTGATCGGCTGCTATTTCGGGCTCAAGGTGAAGCCCAATACCGAGAGCCTCGGGCGCGGCACCACGTCGTCCGTGGTGACCTCGATCACCATCGTGATCCTCGTCGACGCATTGTTCGCGGTGCTCTTCAAGAACTTCGGGTTGCGCCAATGACGGGGCCGGCCGACGCATTCGAGAACGTGGTCGAGATCCGCAATCTCTGGACCGTCTTCAAGTCGCCCGATGGCGACCAGGTGGTGCACCGCGATCTCAACCTGGTGATCCGGCGCGGCGAGGTGCTGTCGCTGGTGGGTGGTTCGGGCACCGGCAAGACGGTGTTGCTGCGCCAGATCCTGGGCCTGGAGCATCCCGACAAAGGCGAGGTCAGCGTGCTCGGCCGGCAGCCCGGCCACTTCCGCGGCATGGCGGCGGCCAACGTCGGCATGCTGTTCCAGCACGGGGCCTTGTTCTCGGCCTTCAGCGTGCTCGACAACGTCGCGTTTCCATTGCGCGAGTTGCAGGTGTTCCCCGACCAGTTGATCCGCGATGCGGCGCTGGTCAAGCTGCAGATGGTGGGTCTCGATGCGCAGCAGGCTGCCAAGAGCCCGTCGGACCTCTCGGGCGGCATGATCAAGCGGGTGGCGCTTGCACGCGCGCTCATCATGGACCCGCCGCTGCTGCTGCTCGACGAGCCCACCGCCGGCCTCGATCCCGAAAGCGCCGACGGCTTCTGCGACCTGCTGAGCGGTCTGCACCGCGAACTCGGACTGACGGTGGTGATGGTCACGCACGATCTCGACACCCTGTTCGACCTGAGCACTCGCATCGCCGTGCTGGCGGACAAGAAGGTGATCGTGACCGGCACCGCGCGCGACGTGATCACCTATCCGCATCCGTTCATCCACGAGTATTTCCTCGGCGGCCGTGGCCAGCGTGCCATGGAAGCCCTGCACGAGAAGAGGTGAGGTCGCCATGGAAAACAAGTCCCATGCCATTGCCGCCGGCGCGTTCGTGATCGGCATGCTGGCCGCGCTCATCGCACTGGTGCTCTGGCTCACGCGCGACGACACCGTGCGCAACATCTACGAACTCTCCACGCGCGATGCCGTCAGCGGCTTGCAGCCACAGGCCATGGTGCGCTACCGCGGTATCGCGGTCGGCAAGGTCACGTCGATCGACTTCGATCCGAAGGTCAAGGGCAATGTCCGCGTGCGCATCTCCGTCGACGAAAGGGTGCCGCTCACCACCTCGACCTATGCTTCATTGAGCTACCAGGGCGTGACCGGGCTGGCCTTCATCGCGCTGGACGACAAGGGCGAATCGCAGGAGACCCTCGCGCCCAACAACGAGAACCCACCGCGCATTCCGCTCAAGCCTTCCGTGCTGGCCGCGCTGCAGGAGCGCGGCGAGGCGATCCTCAACCAGGTCGAGCTGGCGGCGAAGCGCGCCAACCTGTTGCTCGCCGACGAGAACCAGAAGCGTATCGGCGACGCGCTCGAAAACATCGGGCAGGCGGCCGCAGGTGCCAACCGGCTCACGCAGACGCTCGACAAGACCGTAAAGGCCGATCTCAGCCCCGCGCTCAAGGCCATGCCCGACGCACTTGCGCGCGTGAAGAAAGCTGCCGGTGACGTCTCGCGCGTGGCCAACAATCTCAACACCACGGTCGCCCGGCTCAATCAGCCCGACGGGGCCATGCAGCGGATCGGCGACGGCGCCAGGTCGCTGTCTCTGGCGGTCGAAACCTTCAACGGTGCCACGATCCCGCGAATCAACCGCGTCGCGGACGACGCTTCGCGCACCGTGCGCCGGCTCGGCCGAACCGCCGACAACATCAACGACAACCCGCAGTCGCTCCTGTTCGGCAACGGCGGCGTCGTGCCCGGCCCGGGCGAGCCCGGCTTCTCCCCGCCGCCTGAAAGCGCGCGGCCATGAAGGTGACACGCATGACGACTCCTGTCCTCCAGACTCTTGCCGCCCGCGCCCGAGGTACGGGCGCTGCAGCCCTCTCGTGCCTTGGTATCTGCGCCGCGCTCGCCGGCTGCGGTGCCTTGCCCGACAAGCCTTCGCGCGTCACGATGTACGACTTCGGCCCCGGCGACACCGCGCCCGCCCCGGTGGCCGCGCCGACCTTGCCGACCATCGCGCTCACCGAACTCGAGACCAATCCGCGCCTGGATGGCACGCAGATCCTCTATCGCCTCGGCTATGCCGACCCCAACGAGTTGCGCCCCTACGGCCAGGCGCGCTGGAGCATGGCGCCGACGCAGATGGTGCGGCAGCGCCTGCGCAATGGCTTGTCGCAACGCCGCCTCGTGCTCAATGCCGAAGAGAACGCCAGCATGACCCGCGCGGAAGGCAAGGCGCCTGACACCCTGCGCGTCACCGTCGAGGAGTTCAGCCAGTATTTCGACACCCCTTCGACCAGCGTTGGCCTGGTGCGCCTGCGCGCCACGATGATCACCGGCGCGCCGGGCGGCGACCGCGTGCGCGGCCAGAAGACGTTCACCGTGCAACGCCCGGCCGCCACTGCCGACGCCCCCGGGGGCGTGAAGGCGCTCGCCGCGGCCACCGATGCCGCAGTCAACGACATGGTCCAGTGGCTCGACGGCTTGAAGTAATCAAACAGCCAATAGCCAATAGCCAACAGCCAACAGCCAATAGCCAACAGCAAATGACTCGCATCGGCCTGATCTCCGACACCCATGGCCTGCTGCGCCCCGAGGCATTGGCCTTCCTGAAGGGGTGCGACCACATCGTGCACGGCGGCGACATCGGCGGGCCCGAAGTCCTCGCGCAACTCGCCGCCATCGCGCCCGTCACCGCCGTGCGCGGCAACAACGACCGCAAGCCGTGGGCCGACGCCGTGCCCGACACCGACATGGTGCAGGTCGGTGGCATCTTCATCTACGCGCTGCACATCCTCGACGAACTCGACATCGATGCTGCCGCGGCCGGCGTGCAGGTGGTGGTCAGCGGTCATACGCACCGTCCCAAGATCGAACCGCGCGGCGGCGTCCTCTACGTCAACCCGGGTAGCGCCGGACCGCGACGCTTCAGCCTGCCCATTTCGATAGGCGAATTGATCGTCGATGCCGGCACCATCCAGCCACGCATCGTCGACCTGGAGACGTCAAGGGATGCCCGTGTCACGCGTTGAAGCCTTGCTGTTCGACCTGGGCGGCGTGGTGTTCGAGTTCGACTTCGAACGCGCGATCCAGCACTGGGCACGGTATTCCGCACTGCCGCTGCGCGAGGTGCGCGAGCGCTTCGGCCACGACGAACCCTACCGCCAACTCGAGCGCGGCGAAATCACGGCCGCCGCCTACTTCGATGGACTGCGGCGCAACCTCGAACTCATGGCGAGCGACGCGCAGATCGGCGAGGGCTGGAACGGCATCTTCGGCGCCGAGATCAGCGAAACCCTCGACGCCGTCGCGCACGCGCGCAAGCACTATCCCTGCTACGCCTTCAGCAACACCAACGCGGAACACCAGCGGGCGTGGAACGCCGCGTATCCGCGCATTGCGGCCACGTTCGACCGAGTGTTCGTGTCATCGGAAATCGGCATGCGCAAACCGGAGGCGGCAGCCTTTGCACACATCGCCAAAGCCATCGGCGTGGCGCCCGGGAACATCCTGTTCTTCGACGACCTGGTCGAGAACGTGGTCGGTGCGGTGGCCGCCGGCCTGCAGGCGGTACAGGTGCGCTCGCCGGCCGACGTGCAAGGGGCGCTCGCGCGGCTCGATAGCCGGTAGCGCGCCTCCTTCAAGCCGGAGCGCGTGTCAGGGTTGCCGCCGTATTGAAACCCTGGCTTGTGTACGTGCCGGCCAGCGAGCCATTGGCCTGCAACTTGTAGACGACCGCAGCGCCGTTGGGGAATTTGAACTCCAGCGTGCCGGGGCTGACTGTCGCCGTGACCCTTCGCCATTGCGGCGTGATGTTGACGTACGACCTGGTCGGCTCCCCAACCGAATAGGCCAGCGTCGTCTTGCATGCGTCGATCTTCTCGACCACGAGTGTGGCGAGTGCTACTTGCACCGCGTGCGATGGCGTCAGGGCGCGTGAATGAGGATCGGGAACAACTTGCCCAACCCATCGGCCATCACCTCCACGGCCAGCGCCGCCAGGATCAATCCCATCAGCCGCGTCATGACGTTGATGCCGGTCTTGCCCAGCACGCGCGCGATCGGCTGGGCAAGCGAGAAGGCGGCGGCCGTTGCGACTGCGATCACAGCACCGTAGCCCACCAGCACCAGCAACTCCCAGATGTGCCGCGTCTTCTCGGCGTAGATCACCACCGTCGACATGGTGGCCGGCCCGGTCAGCAACGGAATGGTCAGCGGCACCACCGCGATCGACGCGCCCAGCGAGGCCTTGACTTCGGTCGCGCGGATCTCCTCGTTCGTGGTCTTCATCTCGGCCGGTTGGGCGTTCAACATCGACAGCGAACTCATCAGCAGCAACATGCCCCCGCCTACCTGGAAGCTCGCGATCGAGATACCGAAGAAGGCCAGCAACTGCAGTCCGAGCAACGCGCTGATCCCGATCACCACGAACGCGCTGAACGAGGACACCATCACCGTGCGCCGCCGTTGGCCGTCGGTGAACCCCTGCGTGTAGTGGATGAAGAAGGGCACGATCGCCAGCGGATTCACAATGGCCAGCAGCGTTATCAGCGGCTTGATCAGATCCATCGCGGGACTGGCCATGTCAGTGCTCCATGACGCCAAGCGTCTTCCGCGACAAATGAAACCAGGACGAGCACGGCGAAGTCTGTTCGTGGGCACCCGCGGAACCGGCTTTGCCGGGCCGCTGGGTGCGCCCCCTGGAGGGGGAGGCGCCGCAGGCGCATCGGGGGTGTCTCATTCAGCGCCCGCCCGTCACGTCGATGGTGGTCATGGTGGAGTAGCTCGCCTCGTCGGACAGCAGCCAGACAATGGCATGGGCCACTTCCGCGGCGCTGCCCGTCCGTTTCATCGGCACTGTCGACGCGAGCTGTTTCGCGCGATCGGGCAGGCCGCCGGATGCGTGGATCTCCGTTTCGATCAGTCCCGGGCGCACCGCGTTCACGCGGATACCCTCGTCGGCCACTTCCTTCGCCAGGCCGATGGTGAAGCTGTCGATCGCACCCTTGCTTGCCGCGTAGTCGACGTATTGACCCGGCGAACCGAGCCGCGCAGCGGCGCTGGAAAGATTGACGATCGCACCGCCCTTGCCGCCATGCTTCGTGCTCATGCGCTTCACCGCCTCGCGCGCGCAGACGATGCTGCCGATCACGTTGACGCGCAGCATGCGCTCCAGCCGCCCCACGCTCATCTCGTCGACGCGGGCCTGCATGTCGACCACGCCGGCGTTGTTGACCAGCCCGGCCAGCGGCCCGAGTTCGGCATCGACCTGCCGGAACATCGCCAGCACCTGCGCTTCGTCGCCCACGTCGCCCTGCACGGCCATCGCGGTGCCGCCGGCGGCGCGAATCGCGCCCACCACCTCGTCAGCCGCAGCAGCCTGGCTCGCGTAGTTGACCGCCACCGCCCAACCGCGTTGCGCGGCCAGACGCGCGGTCGCGGCGCCAATACCGCGACTGCCGCCCGTAATCAAGAGCACCTTGTTCAAAGCCCATCTCCTGCACAGAATCCGTGCCTCGGTTAAAACCCCCCGACTCCCTGATTACATCATCGTGGAGATGCAATTGAGCCGCACCATCGACTACTACTTCACCCCGCAAAGTCCGTGGACCTACCTCGGCCATGCGCGTTTCGCCGCCATTGCGAAAGCCGCCGGCGCCACGGTGCGCATACGGCCGGTGGATTTCGGCGCGGTGTTCCCGGTCTCGGGTGGATTGCCGCTCGGAAAGCGGGCACCACAACGGCAGGCCTATCGCCTGGTGGAACTGGCGCGTTTCTCGCGACATCTCGACATGCCGCTTGAACCCAAGCCCAAGTTCTTTCCGGTCGCGGTCGAGGACTCGGCCAAGCTCATCATCGCGGCGGATCTGCATGAAGGCACCGATGCGGCGATGAAGCTCTGCGGCGCCGTGTTCGCCGCGGTGTGGGTGCATCAACTCAACATCGCCGACCCGAAGCACCTCGAAGGGCTGGTCGCCGAGTGCAGGCTGCCCGCGCGCCTCATGGCGCAGTCGCAAAGCCAGGCCGCGCAGGAAGCCTACGAGCAATACACGCAGGATGCCATCGATGCCGGCGTGTTCGGCGCGCCGAGCTATGTGCTCGACGGCGAAATCTTCTGGGGCCAGGACCGCCTCGATTTCCTCGCCAGCGCCTTGCGGTAACCCGCACCATCCACCAACGGAGCAAATGACCATGGGCCAATTCATCGATCTCACCGCAAAAGACGGCTTCACTTTTCCGGCCTATGTGGCCGAGCCCGCCGGACAACCGAAGGGCGCCGTCGTCGTGGTGCAGGAGATCTTCGGCGTCAACTCGCACATCCGTTCGGTCGCCGACGGCTATGCGGCCGCGGGCTATCTCGCGGTGGCGCCCGCCACCTTTCATCGCGCCAAACAGGGAGTCGACCTCGGCTACACCGAAGACGACATGAAGGCTGGCTTCGCCCTCAAGATGGCCATCGAGGCCTTGCCGCTGCCTGGCGTGTTGCAGGACATCCAGGCCGCCGTCGATTACGCGGGCAAGGCCGGCAAGGTCGGCATCGTGGGTTACTGCTGGGGCGGCTTGCTGACCTGGCGCGCGGCGGCCGTCGTGTCGGGCCTCTCGGCTGCGGCGCCGTACTACGGTGGCGGCATGACCACGCCGGAAGAAAGCGCGCTGCAACCCAAGGTGCCGGTGATGGTCCACTTCGGCAACAACGATCACTGGATTCCGATGCCCACCGTCGATGCCTTCCGCACCGCGCATCCCGATGTCGAGGTGCATGTGTACGAATGCGGCCATGGCTTCAACTGCGACCAGCGTGGCTCGTACAACGCTGAAGCGGCCAAGCTGGCGCTCGAACGCACGCTGGCGTTCTTCGGCAAGTACGTCGGATAGGAGCGGCGCGGCGCGCCCAGGCCTTCAGGCATTGCCGCCGGTGCCCTTGCCGACGCGCGTCTCCAGAAAGTCCAGCAGCGCGCGCAGCGCCGCGCTGTTGTTGCGGCGTTGCAGGTAGGCAGCGTAGAGCCACATGTCCTTGCGCACATAGTCCTGCAAGACCGGCTGCAGCTCGCCCTTGTCGATGTGCGAACGCACCAGCAGATCAGGCTGGTAGACCACGCCAAGACCGTGCACCGCGACCTGTACCAGCGGGCCGCCGTCGGTCGAGTCCATGCGGCTCGTCAAAGGCACGTCGACCGGCTTGCCGCTGACCTCGAAGCGCCAATGCGGATGCGGGCCCATGTCGGACCGCGTCAGCGCAAGATGGTTGGCCAGGTCCTCCGGCCGGCTGGGCAGGCCATGCTTCTTCCAATACGCTGGCGCGGCGCACACGACCGGTCCAATTCGCACCAGGCGCCGCACGATCAGGTTTTCGTTCTCGATGGGGCCGAGCCGAAGCGCCACGTCGATGCCTTCCTCTGCCATATCGACGACCGCAGTGCTCAAGCGCAGGCTGATGCGTACGTCCGGGTAGTAGCCCATGAACTGCGCCAGCAGGGTCGGCAACCCGCCCAGGCTCATGCCGTGTGGGGCTGAAATGCGCAGGAGGCCGGCCGGCTGCCTCGCACGCTCCTGCAGTTCCGATTGCGTGAGTTCGATCATCTCCAGCATCGGCGTGCTGCGTTCCAGCAGCAGGGCGCCTGCGTCGGTCAGGCTCACCGATCGCGTCGACCTGTTCAACAGGCGCACGCCAAAGCGCGACTCCAGTTCGGCAACGTATTTGCTGACCGTCGCCTTCGACATGTCCAGCTTTGTCGCGGCACGCGAGAAATTGCCTTGTTGGGCGACTTCCCGGAAGGTCTTGATGAGGTCGAGGCTGTCCATTGTTTCGATTCCGTGAACGCGGTGATTCAATTTTCGAGGGTTTTCACCTAGGGATTGCCACCAAAATTCGACCCACGGACTGGCAATCAGGCAAGTCTGCCGACAGAGAGCCGAGTGAGTACCCGATTCCCTGTTGTCCGAGCCGCAATTCATTCTTAACCCAAGGAATCGTCATCATGAAGACCTCGAACCTTATCGCCGCCGCAGCCGTTGTTCTGTTTGCCGTCGCTGGCGCACAGGCTGAAACCTATGAAGGCGTTCAACCCCTGACCCATTCGCGTGCTCGTGCGGACGTCGCCTCCGAAGGCGCCGTGGCAGCCCGTTCCGGCAATCCGTACGCCGACGGCGCAGCCGCTGGCGTGTCCGCGATTGCCTCCAGCAACGTCGACCCCAACGTTGTCCGCGCCGAAGCCGTCGCCAAGGCGCACGACCCGTTAGCCAGCCTGGACCGCCGCGCCTTCTACCGCGACACCGTCCCGTCGCAATACACGAAGGGTTCGCTGGCGGTTCGTCGCCAAGTGGCGCAGCGCTGATCGGCGCTTTGATCCTGATCCACCCCCACGCTGCCACACCAACCTGAACCGAGACCACCCATGAAAGCCGCCAGTCTTCTCGCCGCCGCGGCTTTTGCCGTCCTCGGACTCATCGCCGCGACGGGCGTCCAGGCGGAGACGTACCAAGGCGTTCAAGCGCCCCTGTCCGGCCTCAACCGTGCCGACGTGCAAGGCGAAGCCATGCGCACGGCCTGGTCGTCCGACCAGAACGTGACGCGCGGCTCCCGCGGTCCGGAAACGGTCGCGGTGTCGGGTCAGCGCAGCGTGGTGCAAGACGAAGCCATTCGCGCCGCGGCCGCACCGGACCAAAACGTTAACGTGAGTTCGCGCGTCAACAGCAAGCTCGTGTCGACGCTGCGCAATCCGGTCGACGTACGCGCCGAGATCGCCCGACGCAACTTGACCCGCATGTGACCCGACCAGGCTGGCATCAAGAAGGCCGGGCAGGTGCGTCGAGCACCACCCGGCCTTTCTGATTTTCATGCTCGTCAGCGGGCGGTGCGAGCCAGGTATCGCTTTCGCCAGAACACAACGATCAGCACCACCGCGATCACGCCCATCGCGCCCATCGCAATCCAGAAGCCGTCGGCCTTGTGCACCAGCGGAATGAACTCGAAGTTCATGCCGAAGATGCCTGCAATCAGGTTCAGCGGCAGGAACACGGCCGTGAGGGCGGTCAACACCCGCATGATGTCGTTGGTGCGGTGGCTCTGCACGCTGAAATGCATCTGCACCGCGGTCTCGGCGTTCTGCTCGAGGCGGCGGACGTGGTGCACCACGCGCTCGATGTGCTCATGCACGTCGCGGCTGCGGATCATCACCAGTTCGCGCTCGCGCCGCTCGGCCGGGTCTTCGGGCATGGGCAGCGTTTCAAGGGCGTCGATCCAGTCCTGCAACGCACCGCGCTGGTCCTCGCAGATCTCGTCGAGTTGATGCAGGGACTGGCGCGCCTGCATCAGCGCTCCCCAGTTAGAGAAGCGACTCTTGACGTCGATCAGTTCCCCCTGCCAGTGGTCGATCTGACGGGTCATTTCGCGCCGCAAGTCAAGGTAACCATCGACGATCTGGTTGACCAATCTCAGCATCAGGTCGGCCGGACCCGTCGGCAATCGCGTGCCCGCTGGCCGCCCGTCACCCGACGGCGCAGCACCCGTGCCCGGCGCGCCCGCAGCCAGCAACTTAGCCGCGTAGGCGTCGCGCACGGCGCCGTCTTCCGGATGGACCGACAGCAGCACCCGGTCGAACACCGCAAAGCCGACCGGACGGGTGTCGATGCGCTTGAGCAACAACGGCCCCTCGGGCCCTGCAACCGGATTGGCGGGCGGCGCAGGCGATACACCGCCCGGACTGCCCTGGTTCGTCGCCAGGCGCCGGAATACCAGCACGTCGTAGATCGAGGTGTAGTCGTAGTGCGATGGCAACTGTTCGTTCAGCAGGTCCAGCACGTGCAGGTCGACCAGTTGCGTGCCGCAAAGGCTTTGCAGGACGTCCTGCACCGTGTCGAGTTGACCTTTGAACTCCTCCCGCGTCAGCGAGATCCACAGGTAGCTGCCGCTAGCGCAAGCGCCCGGCGCGGCCAGCGGCGCCAACGCATCATGCTCGAGCACCTGGAGGCCGTTGATCTCGAAGCTGCGCATCGGTCGTTGGGTTCTGTGAGCCGAGGCTGCCTTTGGCGCTGATGGAGCGCGCGAAAGACGCTATTGTTTTTGTAGCAAGCGGGCCGCGTCAAGCGCAAAGTAGGTGAGCACGCCGTCAGCGCCGGCGCGCTTGAAGGCGAGCAGGCTTTCGAGCATGACCGCGTCATGGTCGAGCCAGCCGTTCTGCGCGGCGGCCTTCAGCATCGCGTATTCGCCGCTCACCTGGTAGGCGAAGGTCGGCATGCGGAACTCGTCCTTCACGCGGCGCACGATGTCGAGGTACGGCATGCCCGGCTTGACCATCACCATGTCGGCGCCCTCGGCAATGTCCATGGCCACCTCGCGCAGCGCTTCGTCGCTGTTGCCGGGGTCCATCTGGTAGACCTTCTTGTTGCTCTTGCCGAGATTGGCAGTCGAGCCGACCGCGTCGCGGAAGGGGCCATAGAAGGCGCTGGCGTACTTGGCGCTGTAGGCCATGATGCAGGTGTGGATCGCGCCGCTGGCTTCGAGCACGTCGCGGATCGCGCCGATGCGACCGTCCATCATGTCGCTGGGAGCCACAATGTCCACACCGGCTTCTGCTTGAGTGAGTGCCTGCTTCGTCAATACTTCAACGGTCTCGTCATTGAGGATGTAGCCCGTGTCGTCGAGCAGCCCGTCCTGGCCGTGGCTGGTGTAGGGGTCGAGCGCGACGTCCGTCATGACGCCCAGTTCGGGGAAGTGCGACTTGAGCGCCGCGACAACGCGGGGAATCAAACCGTCTGGATTGAAGGCCTCGTCGCCCGTCGGGGTCTTGAGGCTGCCGTCGATCACCGGGAACAGCGCCATCACCGGAATGCCATGTGCCACGCATTCCTCGGCCACTGGCAGCAACAGGTCGAGGCTCAACCGGTCGACACCCGGCATCGATGCAACGGCGTCGCGCTTCTTTTGGCCCTCCTGCACAAACACCGGATAGATCAGGTCATGGGCGCTCACCGCGTATTCGCGCACCAGATTGCGCGAGAAGGCATCACGACGCAGCCTGCGCGGACGGCTGGCAGGGAAGGGGGCAAGGGGGGTCATATCGAAAATTGTGCCTGAAGTGACGGAGACGCCGGCTCTGCTATTTCTGCACGATCGTTCGTCCGTTTATCCGGGAAGAACGAAACGTTTAGTTGTACCTTTAGTGCCACAAACGTCAAAAAATAGTTACGAACGACTTGAAAGGATGAATCGGCTTTGTTAAATTCCTTCTTGGACGACTTGTCGTCCCCCGCTTTTCCTCCCTGAGCGGGTGCCTTGATGTGTGACAGCAAAAGGGCTTCCTGGCCCGGCGTTTTGACGCCGGGCTTTTTTTTGCCCCTTCGGCGCAGGGTGGAGCCAACTAAACTTTCCGGATGCTCTGGTTCAATCTGGTCAAGTCGTTGCACATCGTTTTCATCGCAAGCTGGTTCGCCGGACTCTTCTATCTGCCGCGCATCTTCGTGAACCTGGCCATGGTGCCGCCGGAGTCGATCGCCGAACGGGCACGGCTGCTGCTCATGGCGCGCAAGTTGATGCGCTTCACCACTATTCTCGCGGTCCCCGCACTGGTCCTCGGAGTTTGGCTGTGGCTTGGATTCGGCGTCGGACGGGGGCCCGGCAACGGCTGGCTGCATGCGAAGCTTGCGCTGGTGCTCGTGGTCATCGGCTACCACCACGGCTGCGGCGTGCTCCTGCGCCGGTTCGAGGCGGGCACGGACCGGCGCAGTCATCGCTGGTACCGCTGGTTCAACGAAGCGCCGGTGCTGCTCCTGCTGGCCATCGTCCTGCTCGTGGTCGTGCGGCCTTTCTGACCTGGTGGCTGCGCACAAGACAACCGCACTGCCGCTCACGCTGGCCTATGCGGCGCTGATTGTCTACGCCAGTCTCTATCCGTTTTCCGACTGGCGTGACCAGGGCATTGCACCCTGGGCATATCTGACCGCGCCATGGCCCAAGTACTGGACCGGATTCGATCTCGCCATCAATGTGATGGGCTATGTCCCCTTCGGGTTCCTGTCGGCCCTGACCGTGCTTCGCACACGCACGGGAATCGGCGCACTGGGCGCCGTGCTGCGCGCCACGCTCGCCGGCGCGGCGATCTCGTTCGCCATGGAGACGCTGCAAAGCTACCTGCCGGTTCGTGTGCCCTCCAATGTCGACCTCAGCCTCAATTCGGCCGGTGCGTTTCTTGGCGCAGTGGTGGCGGTGGGACTCGAGCGGCTCGGCGTCATCGAGTACTGGCATTCGGCTCGTTCGAAATGGTTCGTCGAGGAGCCGCGTGGCGCACTGGTGCTGCTCGCGCTGTGGCCGATTGCGCTGTTGTTTCCGGCGGCGGTGACTTTTGGGCTGGGGCAGGTATTCGAGCGGGTCGAGGCCGGCATCTCTGAGCTTCTGATGGACACGCCGTTCATCGACTGGATGCCGGTACGACAGTTCGAACTGGAGCCGCTGGTTCCGGGTGTCGAGCTGCTCTGCGTGATGCTGGGTGCACTGGTGCCATGCCTGCTGGGGTTGACGGTGGCGCGCTCGGTGCCGCAGCGCGCGTTCCTGTTGTCGATGACGTTGCTGGCCGGCATTGCCGCCAGTGCGCTGTCGGCTGCGTTGAGCTACGGGCCACCGCACGCCTGGTCGTGGCTCAGCTTGCCTGTGCAAGTGGGCATCGCGGCGGCTGTGGTCGTCGGCGTGCCCTTGCTCTGGGCCCCACGCCGGCTGTGCGGCGGCTTGTTGATCCTGGCACTGGTCGTGCACCTGAGCTTGCTGAACCAGGCGCCCGAAAGCGCCTACTTCGCCCAGACGCTTGCAACCTGGGAGCAGGGTCGCTTCATCCGCTTCAACGGCTTGGCGCAGTGGCTGGGGTGGCTCTGGCCCTTCGCGACGCTCGGCTACGTCGTGCAGGGGCTCTCGCGCCGCGGCGGGCAATCCTAGAATGCGCCGATGCCCACGTCTCCGACCCCTGTACCGAGCGGCTATTACGCCCGTCACATCTTTTTCTGCCTGAACGAGCGCAAGAATGGCGAAGACTCCTGTTCCCAGCACAACGCACAGGCCGGCTTCGACCACTGCAAGATGCGCGTCAGGCAGGCGGGGCTCGCCGGACAGGGCAAGGTTCGCGTGAACAAGGCGGGCTGCCTTGATCGCTGCGCGGGCGGGCCGGTGGCCGTGGTGTATCCGGAAGCGGTCTGGTACAGCTTCGTCGACATGGAAGACATCGACGAGATCGTCGATTCGCATCTGAAGAACGGCCAGGTGGTCGACCGCCTCCTGCTGCCGCCTGACGTGGGACGCTGAACTTGAATCCGCGAACCGAGAAAATCCAGTTGCGCGGCGCCGCCGGCGTCATCGAGGCGCTGCGCGACGCGCCGGTCGCCGGCACGGGGTCGCAAGGTGTTGCTGTGATTGCGCATCCGCATCCGCTTTTTGCCGGGACCATGGACAACAAGGTGGTGCAGACATTGGCGCGCGCTTTTGTCGGTGCCGGTTGGACGGCCGTGCGCTTCAACTTTCGCGGTGTCGGCGCGAGTGAAGGCGTGCACGACGAAGGCCGCGGCGAAAGCGAAGACATGCTGGCGGTGGTGCAACAGGTCGCTCCCGATGGACCGTTGTCGATCGCCGGCTTCTCGTTCGGCGCATTCGTCGCGATCAACGCGCTGCAGTCGATTTGGGACGCACGCGAAATCCAGCGCATCGCCCTGGTCGGCCCGAGCGTCGAGCGCGTACCGCCGCCGCCATTGCCCGCCAACTCGCATGACCGCGCGCTGGTGGTGCATGGCGAGCAAGACGACACGGTTTCACTCTCTGCCGTGATGGATTGGGCTCGCCCGCAGTCACTTCCTGTCACAGTCGTTCCCGGAGGCGGTCATTTCTTTCACGGACAATTGCCGCTGCTCAAGAGTCTCGTAGCCCGCCACTTGCGCGCGGGCTAGCTCTCCTTCGTTCCCAGCTCTCCCATGACCCGTTTTTCGAAAGCGCTGCGTGCGCTGCTGCTCGCTGCCGGTCTGCCGCTGTGCATGTCGGCATTCGCCCAGGTTCCCGCGCCACCAGAGGTCGCGGCCCGCAGCTACTTGTTGATGGACGTCACGGCCAATCAGATCCTGGCGCAAAAGGACATCGACACCCCGGTCGAACCCGCTTCGCTGACCAAGCTCATGAGTGCCTACGTGGTCTTCGATGCGCTGCGTGCCAGGAAGATCACCCTGACGCAAACCCTGCCAGTCAGTGAACGCGCCTGGAAGATGCCCGGCTCGCGCATGTTCATCGACCCGAAGATGCAGGTGCCGGTGGAGGACCTGATCAAGGGCCTGATCGTGCAGTCGGGCAACGACGCGACCGTGGCGCTGGCTGAAGGGGTGGGCGGCACGGTCGAGCATTTCGTCGAGCTGATGAACGAGCAGGCCAAGGCGCTCGGCATGAAGAACACCGCATACAAGAACCCCGAAGGCCTCGCCGCGCCCGGCCACACGACCACGGCGCGCGACCTGAGCATCCTCGCCGCACGCCTGCTGCGCGACTACCCGGACGAGGTGAGGTACTACGCCATCAAGAAGTACCGCTACCCGGGCACCCCGTCGACCAACGAAACCAACCGCAACCTGCTGCTGTTCCGCGACCCGACCGTCGACGGACTGAAGACCGGCCACACCGACGCCGCCGGCTTCTGCATGATCGTCACGGCCAAGCGATATTTCCCGAACCTCTCCGGCGGCCGTCGCCTGCTGACCGTCGTGCTGGGCGCCTCCAGCGAAAACGCCCGCGCCAACGAATCGCAAAAGCTGCTGAACTGGGGGTACACGGCCTACGACGCAGTCCGGCTTTTCGATGGTGGCCAACCCGTCGCCACGCCGGCTGTCTGGAAGGGCAAGCAGAACACGATGAAGATCGGCCGCGTCGAGGCCATCGTCGTGGCCGTGCCCTCGGGCTCGGCCGGCAAGATCAGGACGCAGATTGCGCGCCCTGACCCGCTGGTGGCGCCGTTCGTCAAGAACCAGACCGTCGGCTCGCTCAAGGTCACCCTGGCCGACCAGCCCGTGACGGACGTTCCGCTCGTGGCGCTCGAGTCCGTCGAGCAGGCCGGCGTCCTCGGGCGCGCATGGGACGCCATGCGGCTCTGGATCAAGTAGTTCGGCCCGCCCCGCCCCGCCGGGGTCGCGGGGCCGGTTTCGGGGGCGGGGGCGGGGGCGGGGAATTGCTCCGAGAAGGTCTGGCTGCTATACTCGTGGGCTTTTCGGAAAATTCCGAAGGGTTTCACGTTTTCGTCATCTGCGGCGCCTGGTGTCACGACCGGACCACGAAAGAAGTTTCGGCCGCAGTAACTTTGGACTTATTCATTCATGCCAACCATCAATCAATTGGTGCGTCAGGGCCGCGAAGTTGAGAAGATCAACTCGAAGAGCCCTGCCATGCAGAACTCGCCGCAACGTCGCGGTGTCTGCACCCGGGTCTACACCACGACCCCCAAGAAGCCGAACTCCGCTCTGCGTAAGGTTGCCAAGGTGCGCCTGACCAACGGTTTCGAAGTCATTTCCTACATCGGCGGCGAAGGCCACAACCTGCAGGAACACAGCGTCGTGCTGGTTCGCGGCGGTCGTGTCAAGGACTTGCCCGGTGTTCGCTATCACATCGTGCGCGGTTCGCTCGACTTGCAAGGCGTGAAAGACCGCAAGCAGTCGCGCTCCAAGTACGGTGCGAAGCGCCCGAAGAAGGCCTAAGCCTTCCGGTTTCCCGAAGGATTCGTCCTTCTGTCGTTCTCATTCAGCGGTGTTCGGCGTGCCCAGGCTGGCACATCGAACGAAGTGACCCAATGTCGGGTCGAGTAAGTGAGAGTTTTTGTTAGCTCTCGCGGTGCCGGAAACGGTGCCAACTGAAGCAAAGAGGTTAGAAAAATGCCACGTCGTCGCGAAGTCCCCAAACGTGAAATCCTGCCGGACCCGAAGTTCGGCAATGTCGAGCTGTCCAAATTCATGAACGTGATCATGGAAGGCGGCAAGAAGGCTGTTGCAGAGCGCATCATCTATGGCGCCCTGGAACAGATCGAGAAGAAGAACCCGGGCAAGGACCCGGTCGAGGCCTTCACCATGGCCATCAACAACGTCAAGCCCATGGTCGAAGTGAAGTCGCGCCGCGTCGGTGGTGCGAACTACCAGGTGCCCGTCGAAGTGCGCCCGGTCCGTCGTCTGGCCCTGTCGATGCGCTGGATCAAGGAAGCCGCCCGCAAGCGCGGTGAAAAGTCGATGGCCCTGCGCTTGGCCAACGAACTGATGGAAGCCACGGAAGGCCGTGGCGGCGCGATGAAGAAGCGCGACGAAGTGCACCGCATGGCCGAAGCCAACAAGGCTTTCAGCCACTTCCGCTTCTAAGCACCGTCCTTCAAATCAGACCTGGCTTGAAGCCCGACCTGCCGTGTGGTGGGCGGGCTTTCCGCCGTTAACGGAGTAATCTCATGGCACGCAAAACCCCCATCGAGCGGTACCGCAACATCGGTATCTCGGCGCACATCGACGCTGGCAAGACCACCACCACCGAGCGCATCCTGTTCTACACCGGCGTGAACCACAAGATCGGCGAAGTGCACGACGGCGCCGCCACGATGGACTGGATGGAGCAAGAGCAAGAGCGTGGCATCACGATCACCTCGGCTGCCACCACCTGCTTCTGGAAGGGCATGGCCCAGAATTTCCAGGAACACCGCATCAACATCATCGACACCCCCGGCCACGTCGACTTCACGATTGAAGTCGAGCGCTCGATGCGCGTGCTCGATGGCGCCGTGATGGTGTACGACGCCGTCGGCGGCGTTCAGCCCCAGTCGGAAACCGTCTGGCGCCAGGCCAACAAGTACAAGGTGCCCCGCCTCGCGTTCGTCAACAAGATGGACCGCACCGGCGCGAACTTCCTGCGCGTTCGCCAGATGATGGTCGACCGCCTGAAGGCCAACCCCGTCGTGATCCAGATCCCGATCGGCGCCGAAGACAAGTTCCAGGGCATCGTCGACCTCGTGAAGATGAAGGCCATCATCTGGGACGAAGACAAGGGTGTGACCTTCACCTACGGTGAGATCCCGGCCGACCTGGTCGACGTCTGCAACGAATACCACGAGAAGCTCGTCGAAGCAGCCGCCGAATCCAGCGAAGAGCTCATGAACAAGTACCTCGAAGGCGAAAAGCTTTCGGAAGAAGAAATCAAGCTTGCCATTCGCACTCGCACCATCGCCGGCGAAATCCAGCCGATGCTGTGCGGCTCGGCCTTCAAGAACAAGGGTGTGCAAGCCATGCTCGACGCCGTCATCGAATACATGCCTGCGCCGACCGACATTCCGCCGGTCTCTGGCATGGACGAAGACGAAGCGCCCGTGGTGCGCAAGGCCGACGACGCAGAGAAGTTCTCGGCTCTCGCATTCAAGCTGATGACCGACCCCTTCGTCGGCCAGCTGACCTTCGTGCGCGTCTACTCCGGCGTGCTGAGCAAGGGCGACAGCGTCTACAACCCGGTGCGCGGCAAGAAGGAGCGTATCGGCCGTATCGTGCAGATGCACGCCAACAATCGCGAAGAAGTCAGCGAAATCCGTGCCGGCGACATCGCCGCCTGCGTCGGACTGAAGGAAGTGACCACGGGCGAAACCCTGTGCGATCCGGATTCGATCGTCACGCTCGAGCGCATGGTGTTCCCGGAGTCGGTGATCTCGCAAGCCGTCGAGCCCAAGACCAAGGCCGACCAGGAAAAGATGGGCATCGCCCTGCAGCGTCTCGCGCAGGAAGACCCCTCGTTCCGCGTAAAGACCGACGAAGAATCGGGCCAGACCATCATTTCGGGCATGGGCGAGTTGCACCTCGAAATCATCGTGGACCGCATGAAGCGCGAATTCGGCGTGGAAGCCAACGTCGGCAAGCCGCAAGTGGCCTACCGCGAAACCATCCGCAAGAGCGTGGACGAAGCCGAAGGCAAGTTCGTGCGCCAGTCGGGCGGCAAGGGCCAGTACGGCCACGTCGTGCTCAAGATCGAGCCCCAGGAAGCCGGCAAGGGCTTCGAGTTCGTCGACGCGATCAAGGGCGGCGTGGTTCCTCGCGAATACATCCCCGCGGTCGAAAAGGGCGTCATCGAAGCGCTCGGCCAGGGCGTGCTCGCCGGCTACCCGGTGGTGGACGTCAAGGTCACGCTGCACTTCGGTTCGTACCACGACGTGGACTCGAACGAAATGGCGTTCAAGATGGCCGCGATCTTCGGCTTCAAGGAAGGCTGCCGCAAGGCCAGCCCCGTGATTCTCGAGCCAATGATGGCCGTGGAAGTCGAAACGCCTGAAGACTACGCCGGCAACGTGATGGGCGACCTGTCGTCCCGCCGCGGCATGGTGCAGGGCATGGACGACATGGTCGGTGGCGGCAAGGCCATCAAGGCCGAAGTGCCGCTGTCGGAAATGTTCGGCTACTCGACGACCCTGCGCTCGATGTCGCAAGGCCGCGCCACGTACACGATGGAGTTCAAGCACTACGCCGAAGCTCCGCGCAACGTGGCCGAGGCGATCGTCGCCGCCCGCGCAAAGTAAGTTTTTCAAAGAACGGCGGGTGGCGCGCGGCGTCGCCCAACTTGTCTGCGATCCGGTGCCGCCCTGTTCCCGTGCGGGGCGAACCAGCAATCGGATGCAGACATAAAACCAATACACGGGGAATGCTCTTTCAAGGATTGAAAAATGGCAAAAGGCAAGTTCACCCGCACCAAGCCGCACGTCAACGTCGGCACGATCGGTCACGTCGACCATGGCAAGACCACGCTGACCGCTGCGATTGCCACGGTGTTGTCGACCAAGTTCGGCGGCGAAGCCAAGGCGTATGACCAGATCGACGCGGCGCCCGAAGAAAAGGCCCGCGGCATCACGATCAACACCGCCCACGTCGAATACGAGACGGCCAACCGCCACTACGCACACGTGGACTGCCCCGGCCACGCCGACTACGTCAAGAACATGATCACCGGCGCCGCCCAGATGGACGGTGCGATCCTGGTGTGCTCGGCCGCCGACGGCCCGATGCCCCAGACCCGTGAACACATCCTGCTGGCGCGCCAGGTGGGTGTGGGCTACATCATCGTGTTCCTGAACAAGTGCGACATGGTCGACGACGCCGAGCTGCTCGAG
>NZ_JBBKZV010000023.1:0-112006 GCF_037889915.1 Variovorax humicola
CGGCCAGGCTCCGATCTACGACGACGCCGAAATCAGCGCCTCAAACACCGGTGGCCAGGTGGAGCAGTTTGACCTGGCCACAAGTGGAGCAGTTTGAGTGGCCATCGGGGGGCCAGTGCCGTCTCCACGTCGTTAGTTCGCCATCGACGTTTGCGGGGGCCTTCGGGCCCCGCTCTTTCGTGCGCCAGGCAAATCGTCATGCGCTGGACAAATAAGCGCGCGCCACGTTCTTCGTTCCCTCGGCAAGAGCGCCGGCAGGTCGACGCTGCAGGCCGACCCCGCGCAAATCCCGATCCCTCGAAGTCGAAACTCGGATAGCCAGTCGCGAGCCCGCTCCCTAAGCTTCATCATTCGCGCCGGCTTGTGCCGGTGCTTTGCATTCAGGAGACGCAACATCGTGATGGAAGAGTTCGACTATGTCGTGGCAGGCGCCGGCAGCGCCGGCTGCGCAATTGCCAGCCGCTTGAGCGAGGACCCGCGGGTTTCCGTCTGCCTGCTCGAGGCGGGCGGCCCGGACAAGAGTGTGCTGATTCATGCACCTGCCGGCGTGGCTGCCATCCTGCCCACGCCATTCTTCAACTGGGCCTTCAAGACCGAGCCGAACCCGGGCCTTGGCGGACGCCGCAGCTACCAGCCGCGCGGCAAGACGCTGGGGGGCAGCAGCTCGATCAACGCGATGATCTACGTGCGTGGCAACCGATGGGACTACGACCATTGGGCCTCGCTGGGCAATGCCGGCTGGTCATTCGATGAGGTGCTTCCCTATTTCAAGCGCTCCGAGAACAACGAGGTATTCGGTGCCACCGAACTCCACGGTGCCGGCGGCCCTCTGAATGTGGCCCGCCAGCGTTCTCCCAGCAGCCTCAACGACGCCTTCCTGGAGGCGGCCGCGATGAACGGCGTGCCCAACATCGACGACTGCAACGGTCCCGATCAGTTCGGCTCGCTCATGTACCAGGTCACGCACCGCAATGGCGAGCGCTGCAGCTCCGCCAAGGCTTACATCACGCCGAACCTGAACCGTCCCAACCTCAAGGTGTTGACCCACGCACATTCGGCTCGCGTACTGCTCGAAGGCCAGCGTGCCGTGGGCGTGGCCTACTACCAGGGCAACGAATTGCATGAAGTCCGTGCGCGCCGCGAGGTGGTGGTGAGTGCCGGCGCCTTCGGTTCGCCACAACTGTTGATGCTTTCCGGCATCGGGCCCGCCCAGCATCTGCGCAGCCACGGCATTGTCGTGCACACCGACCTTCCGGGCGTAGGTCAGAACCTGCAGGATCACATCGATCATGTGCAGACCTATCGCACGCGCAGCAACACCGACACGTTCGGCGTGTCGCTGCGCGGCAGCGTCAAGATGGCGGCGGCGATGGTCGAGTGGAAGCGGCGCCGCACCGGCCTGATCACCAGCGTCTTCGCCGAGTCGGGCGCCTTCATTCGCTCGTCGCCGGAAGTCAGCGTGCCAGACCTGCAGTTGATCTTCGTCGTCGGCATCGTCGACGACCACAACCGCAAGCCGCACCTGGGCCACGGCTTCAGTTGCCACACCACCGTGCTGCGCCCCAAGAGCCGCGGCGCGGTCACGCTCGCCAGTGCCGATGCGCGCGCCGCACCCTCCATCGACACGCGGTTCTTCAGCAATGAGGATGACCTGCGCCTGATGATCAAGGGTGTGCGGATGCAGCAGACGATCCTCGAATCCCGGCCCTTTGACGCGTATCGCGGCAAGATGCTCTATCCGGTCGATCGCAACAGCGATGCCTCTCTCGAGGCTGACATCCGACGCCGGGCCGATACGCAGTATCACCCCGTGGGCACCTGCAAGATGGGCCCCGCCAACGATCCCATGGCGGTGGTCGACGACCAGCTGCGCGTTCGCGGCGTGCAGGGTTTGCGCGTTGCCGATGCGTCGATCATGCCGACGCTCATCGGCGGCAACACCAATGCGCCGTCGATCATGATTGGTGAGAAGGTTGCCGACATGATGCGCCGCGCCGCCTGAGTTTCGCTGTCGCACCGGGAGGGGCCGTTCGCGCGCCAGCGTGCGAACGGCCTGTTCCCGCGCGATGCTCCGTCGCCTGATTCGACACACATCTCCAATGCCCCCCGTTTCCGTCGCAGTGCCAGCGGTCGAGGTCGCGTCGCGCAGCAGCCTGCGCATTCAGAGCTTCGATCCGGGCGCCATGCGAGTGGCGCTCCAGGACGGCGCACTCGAACATCTGCAGCTCGGCAGCGGCGTGTTCCAGGGCATCGTGACCCATTCCGCGACGAATCGTCTTCGCACGGACTGGGGGCGCTACAACCTGCCGGTGCAGGCGCGTGGGCGCCTGGCCCACGACATGTTGACCGTTGGCGTACTGATCGGCGGCGCAGGCGCCTGGCGCATACAGGGTGCACCGGCTGTCAGCGGCGACATGGTGCTTCTTCCGGAGGGCGCGGAAGTGCTGATGAATCTGCCTGCAGAAGCGGAATGGTTTGCCATGCAAGTCCCACGGGAGCGCCTGGACGCGGCAGGCATACCGCTGAGTGGCTTGCGTGGCGCCGCAGCATGGCGCATGAGTGAAACGCAGGGCTCCGGCGGGTGTGGGTGCCTGACCGATGTGGCGCCGATTCTCGCGCCGCTCGAAGACGCCCCGGCCGTTGCAGGCTTCCAGATTGAAATGGCGCAGGAGCAGTTGTTCACGACCCTGCTGTGCGAGTGGGAGCAGCGGCGTACGCGTCCCGGGCGGGCAGCCGAGAAACTGGGGCCAAGCGATCGTTGGCGCGTGATGCGGCGGGCCGAAGAGTACATCGATGCGCACCTCGGCATCGCACTGCGCATCGACAGCCTGTGCATTGCTGCGGGCACCAGCATCACCACGTTGGAGCGTGTGTTCCGAGAAGTATTCGGCGTCACGCCGCGGCGCTATCTGACACTGCGCCGCCTTGCGGGCACGCGCAACGATCTGCTGAACGGTGACCCTGGCGAGTCGATCACGGAGGTGGCGATGCGTTGGGGCTTTTTCCACCTCGGGCGCTTTGCCCAGGAGTACGGCCAGCTCTACAACGAGCGGCCTTCGCAGACTCGAAGCGGCAGATAGTTGCCAAGGCCTGACGAGCGTCAGAGCGACATCATCCCATGTTTCTACAGATAGTGTGTTTCGCTGCACAAAAGTGGATAGCCAGCTACGGCGGCAATCGACAAACTGAGCGACTGGTCAGCTCAGGAGCATTCAGCCGAATGGTCGATGAGCTGCCATGTATCGACCTCCCCCAGAAAGAGACTACGTTGTCATGAATATTCGTGCTACCCGACTCCCCAAGAAGACCGCCTGGTTGGCGGCGTTGACCGTTGCAGTGAACGCAGCTGCGCAAACGCCGGACCTTTCGCCCAAGCCCGCATCGCCACAAACGCTGGCTGCGAACAAGGCTTTCGCCGCCACGCGCGACGTGGTGGGCAAGCAGGAAACCGAGGACGCGACCCGTGGTCTCATCGGCCGCCTGGACAACCCCGAAATCAAGGACGCCGCAGGCAATGTTGTCTGGGACGGCGACAAGCAAGCCTTCCTGAAGGGCGACGCACCCGGCACCGTCAACCCGAGTCTTTGGCAAGCCTCCAAGCTCACTGCACAGCATGGCCTGTTCAAGGTGACCGAAGGCATCTGGCAAGTGCGCAACTACGACATCGACAACATGACCATCGTCGCCGGCAAGACGGGTTGGATCGTGATCGATCCCACCATGTCGGTCGAGACGGCCAAGGCCGGGATGGCGCTGGTCGAGAAGCACCTGGGCAAGCGGCCAGTCCGCGCGATGATCTACACGCACACGCACGCCGACCACTTCGGCGGCGCGCGTGCGCTGGTCGACGAGGCATCAATCAAGGCGCAGGGCATCCGCATCATTGCGCCCGACGGCTTCATGGAGAATGCGATCGCCGAAAACGTGCTGGCTGGCAACGCGATGACCCGGCGTGCGCAATACCAGTTCGGCTCTCCGCTGCCTTATGGCGAACGTGGCGCGGTGGGCGTCGGCCTGGGCAGCAAGCTCTCGCTGGGTACGGTCAGCCTGATCGCACCGACCGAGACGATCACCAAGACCGGTCAGGAACTGGTCGTTGACGGCGTCCGCATCGTCTTTCAACTGGCACCCAGCACCGAGGCGCCCTCGGAGATGCTGTTCTACTTCCCCGACATGAAGGCCCTGTGCCTGGCCGAGGATGTCAACAAGACGATGCACAACATCTACACGTTGCGCGGCGCCAAGGCGCGTGATGCGCTGGGATGGAGCAAGTACGTCAACGAGCTGCTCGACCTGTTCCCGGACGCCGAGGTCGCCTTCGGCAGCCACACCTGGCCGACCTGGGGCAAGGATCGCGTGGTCAACCTGATCACCAAGCAGCGCGACATGTTCCGCTTCATCAATGACGAGGCACTGCGCCTTGCCAATAGCGGCCAGAAGATGGACGACATCGGCAACGCTGCGTACTACCCCAAGGCCTTGACGGACGAATACGCTACGCGGGGCTATTACGGCTCGCTCAGCCACAACCTGCGCGGCGCCTACTCGTACTATCTGGGCTGGTATGACGGCAACCCTGCCACGCTGTACCGCTACCCGGTGGCCGAATCCGCACGGCGCTACGTTGCCGCACTCGGCGGTGCCAACGCGGTGCTGACCCAGGCGCGCGCGGCGGCGGACGCCGGCGACTATCGCTGGGCTGCGGAGCTCGGCAACCATGCCGTGCTTGCCGATGGCAACAACATGCAGGCACGCGCGTTGCAGGCCGATGCACTGGAGCAGATCGGCTACCAGAGCGAAAACGGCGTCTGGCGTAACGAATACCTTTCGGCAGCCAAGGAACTGCGCGAAGGTGTCAAGCCCGTGCAGTTGTCTGTGCAAGGTCCGGACGTGGCGCGTGCGATGACGCTCGAGCAGATCTTCGACCTGATCGCCGTGCGGTTGAACCATGCCAAGGTCGAGGGCCGCGACGTGGGCATCAACTTCGTGCTGACCGACACTGGTGAGCGATACGCGCTGGAGCTCAGCAACACCGTGCTCAACCACACCAAGGGCCGCGTGCTGACCAAGCCGGCGGCGACGCTGTCGATCTCGCGTAATGCGCTGTTCAAGATGCTGGTGGCGCGCGTGCCGCTGCCCGACCTGATCAAGGCCGGCGAGGCCAAGCTTGACGGCGATGGTGCCGCATTGGGCACCATCTTCGCCAACCTCGACACGTTCAATCCGAACTTCGGAGTCGTTACGCCCTGACGACCAGCCAAGAGGGCATATCGTAAGTCTCGACCACACCTCGTCACCGGCGGGGAGTGGTCGCCCGGCTACGTGGGTACGTGATCAGGCACGGCCCTTGAGGGTGTCGGATGGCGACTCGCCATAGGCGGCCTTGTAGTCGACCGAGAATCGGCCCAGATGAACGAAGCCGCAGCCTGTTGCAATGTCCGTGACGGAAGCCCCCGAATCGCGCCGCGCGGCCGCTTCCAGCAACGCCGTGCGTGCTTCGGCCAATCGCCGCAGGCTGAAGTAGCGCTTGGGGCTCACGCCCAGCGCGTCGCGAAAGGTGCGCTCCAGCGTGTGCAGCGTGGTACCGGCCGCGAGACATACCGCGTCCATACGCAGCGGGGCGAGGTTGTCGCTCTCCAAGTATTCGTCGACGCGGTTCAGGATGCGGCGGCGCTCTGCCTCGCCGCGCACCTTGCTGGGTTGCCCGGTGCCGATCACGCGCGCGAACACGTCGACGAGTTCGGAGTGGCACGCCGCCAGCGCTCGAGCGCTGGCGCTGCCGCTGTCTCCCGCCCCGCCCGGGCCGAAGATACAGGCGAGGTCTGCGGCCGCGCTGTGCACCGCTGCGCGGTCGATCGGCTCGATTCGATGGATGGTCGATACGGTCGATGGCAATTCAATGCCCATCGCTTCGAGCGCCGTACGTCGCACCTGCAGCGAAATCCATTCGGTGCCCGGCGACAAACGAATATGCAGGCCATGACCTTCCGGGATCACCAGGAGGTCGTCGCCGCTCAATCGCCGCCCCTCGGAGGAGCCCGACTCGGGGCCAGCGTGGAGCAGCAGGCCGATCGTCACGACGTCGCGCGGCAACTCGCCGACGGCCACCAGGGGGAGGTTGTATCGGCCCCAGTCGATGCGCGCCTCCTCCAGCGTGCTTTGCCACAAGGTGCCGCGAAAGCGTCCCGGTCCGAGTTGCACGTGCGCGAGTTGACCGCCCTGGAGCGCATCGCCCATCAATGACGGATTGAACGAATCGAAAACGATCGATCGCAGCAAAGGGGAGGAAGAACCGAGAGTGGCTTTCATGACGCTGGGAAGAGGGCACCGGGCACCGCGTTGGAGGATAGCCGGATGCGATGCCGTGAGGAAGCCCCCAGGATTCGTGCCGGCCCGTTTGCGTTTTTCGCAGATGTCGGGGCTTCGTGTTTACCCGATGTGTTGTTGACGAAAAGTGGATAGCGCCAGCGCCGTTTGGTCCCGACGATTGGGCGGATCGCGATCATTCGTAACCCTCATTTCCTCATGGAAATCCACTTGCGTGGACCCGTGATGAAAGTGCCGCTGCCGTTGGTTGCGGCAAGTGCTGGCGTGAGGATAATCGCGCGCTCAAGGCGGGATCGGCTCAGCAATGGCAGCAATGGCGTTCCCTTTATCCCCGGACGAGCCCCGCGTAGTCGCTTGGCCTGTCTCATCTTTCGGTCGGCCGCGCACCTCATGGTGTGCAATTCAATGAACCCGCCTTCCAAGGGCGGAAATCGAAAATGCAAGGAGTGACAGCATGGCAAAGAGCAAGCAACCGAATATCCTGGTCATGTGGGGAGATGACATCGGTCAATCGAACCTGAGCTGCTACACGAAGGGCATGATGGGCTATCGCACGCCCAACATCGACCGCATTGCGAAGGAGGGCATGATCTTCACCGATGCTTACGCCGAGCAGAGCTGCACGGCCGGGCGGGCATCTTTCATCACCGGCCAGTGCGGCCTTCGAACGGGCCTCACCAAGGTCGGACTGCCGGGCGCGGACCTGGGCCTCAAGGCCGAGGACATCACCATCGCCGAGGCGCTCAAGCCGCTGGGCTACCGCACCGGCCAGTTCGGCAAGAACCACCTGGGCGACCGCGACGAGCACCTGCCCACGATGCACGGCTTCGACGAGTTCTTCGGCAATCTCTATCACCTGAACGCCGAGGAAGAACCCGAGGAAGTCGACTACCCGAACGCGAAGGACTTCCCCGAGTTCAAGAAGAAGTTCGGTCCCCGCGGCGTGCTCCACTGCTGGTCTGACGGCAAGGGCGGCCAGAAGATCGAGAACACCGGCCCACTGACCAAGAAGCGCATGGAGACCTGCGACGATGAGTTCCTGGCTGCGGCCAAGAAGTTCATCCAGGCTGCCCACGATGCCGGCGAGCCCTTCTTCGTGTGGTTCAACACTTCGCACATGCATGCGTGGACGCACGTCAAGCCGGAAAGCCGTGGCCAATCGGGCCGTTGGCAATCCGAATACCACGACGTGATGATCGACCACGACAAGTGCATCGGCGAGATGCTCGACTTCCTGGACCAACTCGGCATTGCGGACAACACCTTCGTCAAGTACAGCACCGACAACGGTCCGCACATGAACACTTGGCCGGATGCGGGCACGACGCCCTACCGCAACGAGAAGAACTCGAGCTGGGAGGGGGCCTTCCGCGTACCCTGCATGGTCCGCTTTCCCGGCAAGATCGCGGCCGGATCGGAGTCGAACGAAATCATCAGCCACCTGGACTGGTTCCCGACCATTCTCGCGGCGGCTGGCGACCCGGACATCAAGGAAAAGCTCAAGAAGGGCTACAAGATCGGTGACAAGACCTACAAGGTCCATCTCGACGGCCACAACCTGGTGCCGTACCTGACTGGCAAGGAAGCCAAGAGTCCGCGCCAGGGCTTCCTCTACTTCACCGACGATGGCGACGTCGCGGCGCTGCGCTACGACAACTGGAAGATGCTGTTCATGGAGCAGCGCGTCACCGGCACGTTCAAGATCTGGCAAGAACCCTTCGTGACGCTGCGCGTCCCGTACATCTTCAATCTACGAATGGACCCGTACGAGCGCGCCCAGATCACGTCGAATACCTACTACGACTGGATGTTCAGGCATGTCTACTTGCTCGTGCCGGCACAAGTCTTCGTCGGGGAATTCCTTGAGACATTCAAGGAATTTCCGCCGCGGCAGAAAGCGGCAAGCTTCAGCCTGGACCAGGTCATCGCGAAGATGACCGAGGCGGCCGGTAGCGCAGGGCACTGAAGCGGGATCGATCGCAGTCGCCGCAGCGCGGCCGGGTCGTGTTGCGTTCACTTTCGACCTGGCCCGACGCGTTCGATCGATGCCCCGGCGATTGGGCCACGTCAAGGCGCTGGACCTGGCAACGTGAGCCGAATTCGCCCGCCGTTGCCGCCTGCCTGCGGACAGCAACGGCGGAGTTTCCGATGCTGGAAGCGTCTGCTTGCGAACGACCCTGAATCTCGTGCAGGGCACGTGGTACTCGGAACAAGCGCTCGGCATAAGTGTGTGCTTGTGCCTTTGTGCGGGATGAGTATGCACGCCGCTACTCTTCAGTTTGACGCACGGCCGACATAATTGCGTACAAATGGTCGAAACCGTGACGACCTACAACGCGGCTCTCTTCGTGCGGAGCGTTGGTGCGACGCCGGACACAGGAGAGGATAAAAACATGTATTCAGTAGTCGTTGTAGATGATCACCCCGCGATTCGGCTGGCCGTGAAGTCCGTGCTCGAAGGCAGCGGCCAGTTCAAGGTTATGGCTGAAGTTGATAACGGCCCTGCTGCCCTGACAATCATTCGCGAGGAGCATCCCGATCTGGCAGTGCTGGACCTGGATCTGCCCAGGTTGAGCGGGCTGGAGCTGATTGAGCGCCTGAAAGGGTCGCAACCCCGCACGAAGCTGTTGGTACTAACGGGGCAACAAGAATCGATTTTTGCCGCCCGCGCAATGCAGGCGGGGGCCAATGGCTTCATGAGCAAGGCCGAGGATCTTCAGTCGCTGGTTCCCGCTGCGCTGGCAGTGCTCGCGGGTTACAGCATGTTCCCGAACTCGGCATTGGAGGTGCTGAGCGGTATTGCAGGCTTGAGCCCCGACGCATTGCTCAAGAGTCTGTCTGATCGCGAACTCACCGTGTTGCAGAACCTGGCGCGTGGGATGAGCAACAAGGAGATTGCAGATACCTTGCTGATCAGCAACAAGACGGTAAGCAGCTACAAGATCCGGATTTTCGAGAAGCTGGGCATTTCGAGCGTGGTGGAACTGGTGGATTTCGCGCGCGTTCATCACCTCATCAGCTGAAGGCGCGCATGAATATGTGCGGCCTGGGGCGACTTTGTCGCTGGGTTGGTTTGGTGCTGCTGCTCGCTGCAGGTCAGATGACTGCGAGCCGCGCCAACGAAGCCGAGAACGCGCGCGTCGTTCGGCTGGTGGGCTATACGCATGCGCCGTCACTATCGGTCGCAACCGATGCACAGGAGGCGAGTTGGCTTGCCAGGAATCGCGGCCTGACGGTCGGGGTGGTACCAAACAACCTGGTCCCATTTGATCTGGTGAGCCTCGAAAACGAGTACGAGGGCATCTCGGCCGACTACCTCCAGCTGCTGGCCACCGCGCTGAATCTGGAAATCAAGGTCAAGACATTCAGCACCATCGAGGAGGCTACGGCTGCGCTCGATCAAGGACAAATCGACATCTTGCCGACAGTTCGGGCGCAAGCCGGCAATCGGTCGGCGTTGTCGACCTTGTACTTTCCCAGCCGGTATGTCGAAGTCTCCGTGTTGGGGCGCGAGTTCGACCGCAGTGCCGAAATCAGCGTGGGTTACGTGCCGGGGCACGTCTCCCTGGATGCGTTGCGCAAGGCATATCCACGCGGCAGGCTCGTTCCCTGCGGCAGTGTCTTCCTGGGATTGACGGCGGTTGCGGGCGAAAAAGTGGATGTGCTGGTGGAGGACGGAGCAAGCGCTGCGTATGTGATAGATCAGTATCAATTGACCGCATTGCGACTTGCCAACTTCGGAGAAGAGCCAAAATCCTCGTTCCACTTTGCTGTGGCGCAATCTGCCACCACGCTGCAGCGCCTCATCAACAAGACGCTGGCAGCCCTGCCTGGCTGGGTTCACAACGATATCAAGACACGTTGGTCCGCCACCTATGAGCCGAGCGAGCCGATCGGACTGGTCAACTTGTCGGAGGCCGAACGCCAATGGGTGGGGGAGCACCCGGTGGTTCGCTATGCGGCGGTGAATGACCGCATGCCATTCATGTTCGTCGACGGGGACGGCCGTTTTGCAGGATTGACTGTGCAGATCCTGGAGTTGATCGGCAGCAAGACCGGGCTCACTTTCGTGCCGCTCGAAGAAATGCGAGCCGACGAGGCGGTGAGTGGGGAACTGGGCTCGGCGGACATCTTGCCTGTCGTCACCCGGGGGCAGCAATCCATTGTCAATGCAAATACATCGAACCCGTATTTCCGTGGGCATTGGGTGGTGGTCTCGCGCGTCGGCGACCCTGACTTTTTGCGCTTCGAGAGTCTGGCGGGCAAGCGAATTGCCTATCTGCCACCCAATGGTGTGGTGGAGCGCCTCAAGGAGCGTGTCCCAAGCGTCAAGCTGATAGCGGTGGATTCGATCCACCAAAGCTATGAACAAGTGGCGATAGGCAACGCGGATGTGACGGTTGGAAATATCAACACCGCCAGCTATGTGATCCAGCAAGGCTACGCGAATCGATTACGGGTCGCCGGTGCCATCGGCGACGCGCCGGTCGAGATCGCGATGGGGGTGCGCTCAGACTATCCCGAGCTGCTGACCATCATCAACAAGGCCCTGGAAAGTATCTCCACGAGCGAAATGCGAGGGCTGAGGTCGCAGTGGATGTTCCTGCGCCACCCCGCGATCGTTTGGAGACCTTACCTGCGTTGGATATACGTGGCGGCCGCCGCTTTGATGGCTTGCCTGCTGCTGTTTGCCATGTGGACTTGGTCGCTGCAAAAGGAGGTGCGGCGGCGCCTGGCTGCGGAAGAGGAACTGCGCGATCAACTTCTCTTTCAGCGGGCGATGCTCGAAGGGATACCTCACGTGATCTGTGTCCGCGACGCACAAGCGCGGTTGATCTTTTGCAACACTGCCTTCGAAAAGCATCTTGGCGTCGCGCGCCATCAATCGGAGGGCAAGACTCTTCCCGAGACGCAACGATTCTTCAAGGGTGCTCAGCGCACGCAGGAGATCCATGAAAAGTACCTTAAATTGCTGGCCGAAGGGGTACCCATCAACGAAGACATCGATATTGTGATGGAGGGGGGGCCGCGGAAGGTTTTTCATTGGGCCGCTCCAATTTCCCTGCAAGAGGGTGGGGAGCGCATTGCCCTTATCGAAGGTGCGTTCGACGTGACGGAGCGCTACCGGCTGCTCGAACTGGTGGAGACCGCGCGTGCCAATGCAGAGTCAGCCAATCGTGCCAAGTTGAACTTCCTGGCCACCATGAGTCACGAAATTCGTACGCCCATGAACGCGGTAATGGGCGTGCTCGAATTGTTGGTGCGCGAGGGTCGGCTGGTACCACCAGACCTTGAGGCAACATCTTTGGCGCGGACCTCTGCCCAGTCGTTGTTGGCGCTGATCGATGACATCCTGGACATCTCCAAGATCGAAGCGGGCGGCCTTGAAGTGATTCCAAGGCCGTCGCAGTTGCGCTCGATCGTCCGGGAGGTTGCCGATGTTTTTCAGAGCCTTGCCCGGCAAAAGGGCTTGACGGTCCAGGTGGACGTTGATCCCCAGGTTGCGCAATGGCACGCGGTGGACGCTGAGCGCTTCAAGCAAATCGTCAACAACCTGCTGAGCAACGCCATCAAGTACACCGATAGGGGAGGCGTGGTCCTGCGTTTGATGCACCTGGGCGCGGCGGACGACGTTGAGTCGATAGCGCTGGAGGTCGAAGATACCGGCATCGGGATCGCGGCCGAAGACGTGCCGCATCTCTTCAAGCCGTTCTTTCAAGCGGAGGCTGCAGGTCCGCGAGTCGTTGGAGGAACGGGCTTGGGACTTCCGATCGTGCAACGGCTGTGCATGAAGATGGGTGGTGACATCTCCGTGAGCAGCCAACCGGGGCAGGGCACGTGCATTCATGTCTCGCTGAGCTTGACCGTGTTGCCACCGCCCGCCATAAGCGCACGCACGCTGCCTGTAGAAGGTGTCTCTGCATCCGCGACTCGCAAGCTCCAACGGGCACGCTACAACATTCTTGTAGTGGATGACCATCCGGCCAACCGCTTGTTGCTGCAGCGTCAACTGCTGTTCCTGGGGTTTCGTTGTGCAATGGCGGAAAACGGCGAGATTGCCTTGGCTATGTGGCGCCAGGGAGGCTTCGATCTTGTCATCACCGATTGTTCGATGCCCATCATGGACGGATTCGCATTGGCGCTGGCGCTGCGTGCGGTCGAGCGAGCGCAAGGGTTGCCGCGCTGTCCGGTACTTGGCTATACGGCGCACGTGCAAGAGCCAGAGCGGCGGCGTGCGTTGAATGTCGGAATGGATGAATGCCTGAGCAAGCCCATTGGACTGGATGCGTTGGACGAAGCATTGCACAGGCATCTGGACCCGGAGGATGTCCCCCGGTTTGCCGCCTCGGCGGAGCAGGCCGAGAGTTGCGGCGAACCCTTTGATTTCCAGTCGTTGCAAGCTTTTTCTGGAGGCGACGCCAAGATCGAGACCGATTTTCTCGATGCACTCGTGCGCACAAATTTGAAAGATATGGACGAGTTGCTGGAGAGGGTCAGAACGCGAGCATGGCGGGAGATCGCTTCTTGTGTGCACAAGATCAAGGGCGCCGCGCGACTCGTGAAGGCGAAGGCCGTGGTGCAGCACTGTGAAACTGTCGAAGCGACCAGTGAACGTGAGGATGCGGCGGAACTGGCCGTGAGCGTTGCAGCGCTGGTGGAAAGCATGCACAGGCTCAACGATGTGGCCAACGTGCGGCTGCAGGCTTATGCAACGCAGCCCCGCCCGACATGATGATCGCTTTCATGGGCGGGCTGTATCCGATGATGTGGCTTGGCTAGCGGCTGTGCTCAGCGAGTTCACGCTCGAGCATGCTGGTGAACCAACGGTTGGGGGATCCAAGGGAGGACGGGGCCATCGCTGGCCAACTCGGGGAAGTCTTCCATGGACCGCACGTAGTGAAGCGAGGCAGTTTCACGGCGCAGGCGCCGGCGCCGTTCCCGGCGCAGGCTCCTGGCAAACGTGCCGCGTGTCCATACGGCGAAGATCGATTCGATGAATATGAGCAGCAAGGGCGTCTGAACACCCGCAAGCCCGAATAACTGTAGGAACATGATGAAGTCGATAGAGAACCAAGTGACGCCACCGGATTGGCGGTTGTGCCGATCCAGCCATGTACGCCCAAAAAACGAGGTCTGCGATACGGGTCAAACACGTGATCGCTTGAAAATCGAAGGCTGGGCGATCAGGGACCGGGGTTGCCCCCAAGGTCCTGGCGCGAGAGTCGTCCATTTGGCCAAACTGAGCGGCAGCTGACTATCGGACGCGTCCGAATTGCTGGCGGAAAAGTCTGAATCACCGAAAGAGGAAGCGCACGAACGATTCCTGACTGCCAGGTCGACCGGGGTCCAGGCTGTCGACGCGGTACGTGCGCGGGTTGCGCCAACGTTGTGAAACCATGTCCTCATTTCTCCATGGTGGAGGGCGTCGCTGCAAGCCGCTGTTTCGCTGATCGAAACAGCGGCTCGACCGCCGCGAGCCGGCACGCGATGATGACGCGACCAACGATCGGAGACTCCATGAACGACATCGCCGCAACCACCGGACCGCGCCTCTTCGGCGACCACTTCCTTCGCACGCTCGACGCACAGGAGCGCGCCACCGTGCAGCGCGTGCGCGCACTCTGCAAGCACACGATCGGCCCGCGCGCCGCCGACGTGGCGCGCGAGGACGTGTTCGCCTGGGATGCGTTTCGCACGCTCGCGCGCGAAGGCGTGATCGCCACCGCCTTCCCCAAGGCCTTCGGCGGCACCGACGCGCGCCAGGCGCTGCGCATCCGCATCATCGAGGAACTGGGCCGCGTCTGCAGCACCTCGGCATCGATGATCACCGGCACCGACCTGTCGAGCCGCGCGATCGTCGCCGGCGCCTCCGAATCGTTCAAGCAACGTTTGCTGCCCGGCCTTTGCACCGGAGAGTTGCAATCCGCATTTGCGCTGACCGAGCCCGGCGCGGGGTCCGACGTGCGCGGCCTGCACACCACGCTGCGCCGCACGGCCGACGGCTATGTGCTGAACGGCCGCAAGAAGTTCATCACGCGCGCCACCACGGCCGACTGGTTCGTGGTGGTCGGGCGCGCAGAGGAAAGCCCATCGACCTTCATCGCGGTGCTGGTGCCGCGCGATGCCGCCGGGTTCAGCATCAGCCCGGAGGTTGGCAAGCTCGGCTGGTACGGTGTGCCGATCTCCTCGTTGAGCTTCGAGGGCGTGCAGGTACCGCTCGCGCAACGGCTCGGCGACGAGGGCGAAGGCTTCAGCCTCGCGCAGGATGCGTTGCTGCGTGCGCGCATCGGGCATGCGGCGATGGCACTGGGGCGCGCGATCGGCGCCGTCGAGATCGCGTCTTCCTACGCAGTGGACCGCAGCAGCTTCGGCAAGGCATTGGGCGAACACCAGGGCGTGCAATGGATGCTCGCCGACATGGTCACGCAGATCGAGTCTTCGCGCGCCCTGCTCGCATTGACCGCCGACAAGTACGACCGCGGCGACAGCGACGTTGCGATCTTCGCGTCGATGGCCAAACTGCAGGCCACCGACCTTTGCATGAAGGTCGTGACCGATGCGCTGCAACTGACGGGCGGCCGCGGCTACTTGCAGGACTTTCCGCTGGAGCGCTTCTTCCGCGATGCCAAACTCAACCAGATCGGCGAGGGCGCGAGCGAGATCCACAAGACGGTAATCGGCCGCGACGTGGTCCGCCGCGCCGCGACGGCCGAGCGCAACGCCTGCTTGCGCGCCGGCTCGCTCGTCGACTATTGAACCCACCCCCGAAGCGCCTGCGGCGCCTCCCCCTCGAGGGGGCGATACCAGCGGCCCGGCAAAGCCGGTTCCGCGGTATCCCTGGGATTTGACGGTGCCGGTTCCGTGCGTCGCGGGTCATGCGGTAGCGTAGTGGAAAACTGAAATGCAACACCCCCGGAGCGCCTGTGGCGCCTCCCCCTCAAGCCCCTCAAGGGGGCGATACCAGCGGCCCGGCAAAGCCGGTTCCGCGGGTGCTGCCCACGAACAGACTTCGCGGTGCTCGTCCCGGTTTCATGCGTCGCGGTTCTCGCGATAGCGTGGCGGGAAACCGATAGGAATCACACCACGCCCTCGGCGCGCAGGCGCGCCAGTTCCTGGGCGTCGATGCCGAACTCCGCATACACCTGCGCGTTGTGCTCGCCCACGGCCGGCCCGGTACGCGGCGTGGGCATCTCGCGACCGACGATGCGCGGCACGATGCAGGGCGCCGGCAGGCTGCCGTAGTCGGGATCCGGCAAACGGATGATCGCGTTGCGTGCCTGGTAGTGCGCGTCTTCCTCGATGTCGGCGATCGTGTAGACCTTGCTGAACGGGATGCCGGCGGCTTCGAGCCGGTCGGCAATGAGTGCGTATTCGTGCCCGTGGAACCAGGTGCCGAGCGCATCGTCGAGCTCGCGCAGGTTGGCGACTCGCGCGGGATTGGTCGCAAAGCGTGCATCGCTCGACCACTCGGGGCGGCCCACGACCGCGCACAGCCGCGCGAAGATCGCGTTCGACGACGCGACCAGCGAGAAGTAGATTCCGTCCGCGCTGCGGTACATGTTCGACGGCGCCGTATAGCTTGCGCAGTTGCCAGCGGGATTGCGCACCTGGCCGAGTTGCTCGTGTTCCACCGGCAACGGGTCGAGCAAGCGGAACAGCGCTTCGGTCGCAGCCAGGTCGACCTCGACGCCGGCTGCTTCGGGGTTGCCGCGCAACCGCGCGATTTCCGACGCGATCGAGAATGCGCAGAACAGCCCGGCCACGGCATCTCCCACCGGAAAGTTGCTGTGCAGCGGCGAGCCGCCCTCTTCGCCGGTGAGGTTGGTGAAGCCGCTCATCGCCTCGAAGATGCGTGCGAACCCCGGGCGTGACTTGTACGGCCCGGTCTGCCCGAAGCCGGTCAGCCGCAGCACGATGAGCCGCGGATTCGCGCGGTTCAGCGTCTCGATGTCCAGGCCCCACCGGTCCATCGTGCCGGTGCGGAAGTTCTCCACGAGCACGTCGAAGTGCGGCAGCATCTTCAGCAGCAGCGCACGGCCTTCGGGCTGGCGCACGTCGAGCGTGATGCCGCGCTTGCCTCGGTTGGCGATCTTCCACCACAGGGCGTTGCCGTCCTTCACCGGCTGCAGGCCGCGCAGCGCGTCGCTGCCATCGGGCAACTCGAGCTTCACGACTTCGGCGCCATGGTCCGCGCACAGCGTCGCGCCCATCGGCGCCGCGAGCACTGTGGCCATGTCGAGGATGCGGACGCCGGCGAGTGCGCCTTGAGAAGATGATTTCTGATTCAAGCGATTCCCCTTGGTATGGGAGGCAACAAGACGTGCCTGGAAGCGAGGTTTTGCCATGCGTCATTCGCTTCCACAATCGGTGTTTCGCTCTGCGAAACACCCGGCTCATTTCGTTGACCGCACGAATCTGGAGGCCCATCATGACCCCACCCAACGCAACGCCTCGCATGAACGCCATTGCACTTCCCGGACTGGTCGATCCGCACGACCTTTCGACCGACCGCCAGTTCTCGATGAACCTGGCGCGCGGTCTCGAAGTGCTGCGCGCGTTCACGCCCGCCGACCCGGTGCTCGGCAATCGCGAGATCTCCGATCGCACCGGCCTGCCCAAGCCCACTGTGTCACGCCTGACCTACACGCTGACTTTGCTCGGCTACCTGAGCCGCGATGCCGGCGTGCAGAAGTTCAGGCTGGGGACCGGCGTGTTGTCGCTTGGCCATCCATTGCTGGCGAGCATGCGAGTGCGGCACGCGGCGCGGCCGGTGATGGAAGAGTTGGCGCGCAAGACCGGCTGCACCGTCAACCTCGGCATGCGCGACCGGGCCAACGTGGTGTTCGTGGACACCGTGCGCGTCGACGGCGCCAACCAGCATCACCCGGACATCGGCAGCACGCGCCCGCTGCTCGCCACCTCGATCGGACGCGCGCTCATCCTCGCTTGTGCGCCGGCCGAGCGCACCGCGATCCTCAACTACCTCAAGGTGCATGACCGCGCGCTGTTCGATGCGCACCGCGCATCCTGGGAAGAAGACCGCAAGCGATTTGCCGAACATGGCTTCTGTCATTCCCGCGGCGATTGGCAAAAGGAAGTGCATGGTGTGGCCGTGCCCGTGCGCTTGCCCCCGCACGAGGCGGCCGTGGCCTTGAACTGCACGATGTCCGCCTACCGACTGCCCAAGGACAAGCTCGAGCGCGACATCGCGCCGCTGCTATTGGAAGCAGCACGCCAGCTTTCCAACATCCACGGCGTACGCTGAGCCACGCCTTTTCGAAGCACCCGACCTCATGATCCGCAACGCCCAACAGTTCCAGTCGATGCTGGCCGAAGTCCGGCGCTTCGTTCGCACCGAATGCATGCCGATCGAGCAGCAGGTCGACCGCACCGATGAGATTCCCGAAGCGCTGGTGCAGCGCATGCGCGAGGTCGGCCTGTTCGGCCATAGCATTCCGGAGGCTTACGGCGGTGCCGGCCTGACAAGCGAGGAACTGTCGCTGGTGAACATCGAGGTGTCGCAGGTGGCGACGGTGTTCCGGGCACGCTTCGGTGGCAACGCCGGCATCGCGTCCGAATCGCTGGTGGTGGACGGCACGCCCGAGCAGAAGGCGAAGTACCTGCCGCGGATGGCCAGCGGTGAGGTCACGGGCTGCTTCGCACTCACCGAGCCGGATGCAGGCTCCGATGCCACCGCGCAGAAGACCGTGGCCGTGCGCGACGGCGACCACTTCATCATCACCGGCCTCAAGTGTTTCATCACCAACGCGCCTATCGCGGACCTCTTCACCGTGTTCGCGCGCACCGACATGAATGCGAAAGGCGCGGCCGGCATTTCTGCCTTCCTCGTCGAGCGCGGCCTGCCCGGGCTCGGCACGCCGGCCGCGTACCGCAAGATGGGCCAGCATGGTTCGCCGGTCGGCGAGGTGGTGCTCGACAACTGCCGCGTGCCGGCGAGCGCCATCGTCGGCGGCGTCGAAGGCCAAGGCTTCAAGACCGCAATGAAGACGCTGAACAAGCAGCGCATCAACCTCGCGGGGCTGTGCATCGGGCCGGCGATCCGTCTGGTCGACGAGATGGTGGCTCGCGCCCGCACGCGCAAGCAATTCGGCCAACCGATCGCAGATTTCCAGTTGGTTCAGCAGATGATCGCCGAGAGCAATGTCGAGGTGCATGCCGCACGCGCGCTGCTGCTGGAGACTGCCCGCAAGCGAGACGAAGGCATCGACGTGACGATGGAAGCGTCGATGTGCAAGCTGTTCGCATCGGAGATGTGCGGCCGCGTGGCGGACCGCGCGGTGCAGGTGTTCGGCGGCGGCGGGTACATCGCCGACAACGTGGCCGAACGCTTCTACCGCGACGTGCGGCTGTTCCGCCTCTACGAAGGCACATCGCAGATCCATCTCGTCAACATCGCCAAGCGGACCATGGCGATGGCCGCGCGCGAGGCCTGACGCGCCTCGCGTCCACAGATCACTCATCAAAGCTCCGGAGACATCCATGACCCTCACCCGACGCATGCTCGCCGCGTGCATCGCAACGCTGCCCCTGCTCGCCACGCTGCCCGCCGCGGCGCAGGACGACTTCCCCAACAAGCCGATCCGCATCATCGTGCCGTTCAGCGCCGGCGGCGTGGTCGACTCGATCGCGCGCATCGTCGGCGAGCGCCTGTCCACCAAGTACGGCCAGCCGGTGGTGGTCGAGAACAAGACCGGGGCGGGTGGCTCGATCGGCACCGACTTCGTCGCCAAGGCCGCGCCCGACGGGTACACCCTGCTGTGCGTGAGCCCCGGCTACGCAGTCGCACCCAGCCTCATCAAGGGCGTGACTTGGGATCCGGTGCGCGACTTCCGTTCCATCGAAGGCTTCGGCGTCATTCCGAACGTGTTCGTCGTGCATCCCGACGTTCCGGCAAAGTCCATGGCAGAACTCATCGCCCTCGCCAGGAAGAGCCCGACGCCGCTGACCTATGCCACGGCCGGCATCGGCACCTCGAACCACCTGTCGGGCGAACTGCTCGCGCAGATGGCCAACGTCAAGCTCACGCACGTTCCGTACAAGGGCCAGCCCGATGCGCTGAACGACCTGCTCTCGGGCCGCGTCACCATGATGCCGCTGACCACGGCGTTGGCGGCCGCGCACATCAAGGCCGGCAAGCTGCGCGCGCTGGCCGTGACGACCGGGAAGCGCTCCACCACGATGCCGGACCTGCCCACCGTCGCGGAGGCTGCCAACCTGCCGGGTTATGACGTCGGGACCTGGTTCGGCCTGGTCGCGCCGGCCAAGGTGCCCGATGCAGTGGCGCGCAAGTTGTCGGCCGACGTGGCCGAGATCCTGGTGCAACCCGAAGTCAAGGCGAAGTTTGCGACGCTGGGCATGGAGCTCGCGCCGCAATCGCCCGCGGAGTTCGATGCCTTCATCAAGAGCGAGACCACCAAATGGGCCAAGGTGATCAAGCAAGCCGGGATCGAGGCGCAATGAACTCGTACCTGCGTACGCCGCTGTGCGAGCGGCTCGGCATCCGGCATCCGATCTTCGGCTTCTCGCATTCGGTCGACGTGTGCGTGGCGATCGCGAAGGCCGGTGGCTTTCCGGTAGTGGGTCTGGCGCGCGAGATGCCGCACGAGATTCCGCACATCCTCGCAGCGGTCGAGGCGGGCATGGGTGACATGCCGTATGGCATCGACCTGATGCTGCCGTCGGCGGTGCCGCAGGAAGCCACGGTCGAGGGCCTGCGGGCCGCGCTGCCCGCAGCGCACGTCGACTTCGTCGAAGGCCTGCGGCAGCGCTTCGAGGTCGAGCCGCCGAACAAGCCGAGCTTCTTCACGACGCAGGTGCGTTCCGAAGCGCTGTTCGAGGCGCAGATCGATGCGGTGCTGGGCTCGAATGCGCGCGGCATTGCCACTGCCATCGGCCTGCGCGCCGACCTGATCGACCGCGCAAAGGCGCTCGGCAAGGTCACCTTCTCGCTGGTCGGCTCGGTGCGGCATGCGCAGAAGGCGCTGGACATGGGCGTCGAGGTTCTGGTGGCGCAGGGCTATGACGCGGGCGGCCATACCGGGCCGGTCGGCACGCTGTCGCTGGTGCCGCAGATCGTGGCCATTGCCGGCGACGTGCCGGTGCTCGCGGCCGGCGGCATCGCGACCGGCGCACAGGTGCTGGGCAGCATCGCCATGGGCGCGCAGGGTGCGTGGCTGGGCACGCTGTGGATGGCGGCGCGGGAGAACCATACGCCGCCTGCGCTGCTCGACCGATTGATTGCCAGCCGCAGCGAAGACACCGTGATCACCCGCGCGCACAGCGGCAAGCCCTGCCGCGTGGTGCGCAGCGACTGGATCGATGCGTGGTCGGAGCCGGGCGCACCGGTGCCGCTGGGCATGCCCTTGCAGCAGGTGCTCACCGGCGACGTGTTTGCGTCGATGCACGAGCACGACGATGCGCGGCTGATCTACGAGGCGGCCGGGCAGAGCGTGTTTGCGATCGAACGCGAGACCACCGTGGCCGCGCAGATGTCGACGCTGGTGCAGGACATGGAACTGGCGTGGCAGCGGCTGCGCGGATTCGCGGGCCCGAACTCAGGATGACGAATTTCGGATAGCCGTTCCCGGTCCTGCACAGCACAATTCTCCCTGGAGCCGCGCTCGCCGCTGGCAAACAGTCAACAAAGGAGACACACGTGCTTGGAATGATGATGGATCGGCCGCTGCTCATCAGCTCGCTGATCGAGTTTGCAGATCGCTTTCACGGGGACGCCGAAATCGTCACGCAGACGGTTGAAGGCCACGTACACCGCTATACCTACTCGGACGCGCACCGTCGCGCCAAGCAGGCGGCGAACATGCTCACGAGCTTCGGCATCAAGAGTGGCGACCGCGTTGCCACGCTGGCCTGGAATACCTATCGCCACTTCGAGCTCTACTACGCGATCTCCGGGTCCGGTGCCGTGTGCCACACGGTCAACCCCCGGCTGTTCGAGGAGCAGGTGGTCTACATCGTCAACCACGCGCAGGATCGGGTCATGTTCTTCGACGCGACCTTCGCGCCGTTGGTTGCCAAGATCAAGGGCCAGTGCCCGACCGTCGAGCGCTGGATCGCGCTGACCGAGGCCAATGCCGTGCCCGCCGAGACGCCGTTCGCCGAATCGTACGAAGCACTCCTGGCCGAACAGTCGGCCGACTTCGAGTGGCCGACTTTCGACGAAAACACGGCCTCTTCGCTCTGCTACACCTCGGGCACCACCGGCAATCCGAAGGGCGTTCTCTACTCGCATCGGTCGACCATGCTGCATGCCTACGGCTTCGGTCTGCCCGACGCCGGCAACCTGTCGGGTATGGACGTGGTGCTGGCCGTGGTGCCGATGTTCCATGCCAACTCGTGGAGCATCCCGTACGCCGCGCCCATGGTCGGTGCCAAGCTGGTGCTGCCGGGCGCGAGGCTGGACGGTGCCAGCGTCGCCAAGCTGCTGGCCGAAGAAGACGTGACGCTGGCTGCCGGCGTTCCGACGATCTGGTCGATGCTGCTCACGCACATCCAGCAGAACAATCTCAAGTTCCCGCACTTCAAGCGCACCCTCATCGGTGGCGCGGCCTGCCCGGCTTCGATGATCGAGGCCTTCGACGACCTGGGCGTCGAAGTCGTGCACGCATGGGGCATGACCGAAACCAGCCCGCTGGGTACGCTGTGCAGCTTCAAGCGCAAGCATGCTGGCCTCGGCAAGGCGGAAAAGCTGGCGCTCAGGCTCAAGCAGGGGCGGCCCGTGTTCGGTGTGGACATCCGGATCGTGGATCCCATGGGCAAGCCGCTACCGCATGACGGCAAGGCCTTCGGCGACCTGCATGTGCGTGGTCCCTGGATTGTGGCCAACTATCTCGGCGCCACGGAATCTCCGCTGCAGGATGGCTGGTTCCCGACTGGCGACGTCTCCACGATCGATCCCGATGGCTACATGCAGATCACCGACCGCAGCAAGGACGTCATCAAGTCCGGCGGCGAGTGGATCAGCTCGGTGGAACTGGAGAACCTGGCCGTGGGCTGCCCTGGTGTTGCCCATGCGGCTGCCATTGGCGTGCGGCATCCCAGGTGGGACGAGCGCCCGCTGCTGATTGTCCAGCGCAAGCCGGGCGCGGAAGTCGACAAGAAGGATGTCCTGGCCTTCCTCGAAGGCAAGGTGGCCAAGTGGTGGCTTCCGGAGGATGTGGCCTTCGTCGATGCGATTCCGCTCACCGCAACTGGCAAGCTCTACAAGCTCGAATTGCGCAAGACGTTCGCAGAACACTTCATGCGCTGAGCGCCTTGGCGCGCCACTGCGCCTTGGCCGATGGCCGCCAGTCGAACGATCCGGCCGAGAAATGCGTCGGAGCGTGCCGATGGCGGCCGCCTTAATACATCAGAGGAAGACAAATGGCGAAGCGTCCCAGTGCCGAATCCCCCGCGAAAGCAGAGAAGGCGCCGTCCCGTGCTGCGCGCACCCAAAGCGATGCGGCCGCGCTGCGGCGTGCTCGGCCTGGCGCCGGTTCGCGTGCCGCAAAGACGGCTCGACCCGAAGGCCATGGGGCCGATTCGCAAGCAGCCCCTTCGGCGGCGCTGCCACCGGGCTCGGACTCTGGCGCCGCTGCTTCCGCCGCGCCGGCCGACTTGGCGTCGGAGCGGCTCTCCGGGCAGTTCGCCCTGGGGGCTCATGGCGAGTTTCTTCCACGTGAACTGGTTTCCACTGCGAAAACCGTGGCAAAGCAGGCGCGGCGCAAGCCCGGCGCGCTGCTGCGTGCCACGGCCGGACTCGCGAGCGAATTTCTGAAGATTGCGCGCGGCGAATCGAAGCTGGAACCGCAAGCCGGTGACAAGCGTTTTGCCGATCCGGCCTGGCAGCAGAGCTGGCTCTATGGCGCGTGGCTGAAGGGGTACCTCGCCTATGGGCAGGCGCTGCAAAGCTATGCCAGGCAGTCGGGACTGGACCCCAAGGAATCCGAGCGGGCCAGCTTCCTGATGATGCAGATCACGGAGGCGATGGCGCCGACCAACACGCTGCTCGGCAATCCGCCGGCGCTGCGCAAGTTCATCGACACCGGCGGCGGCAGCCTGGTGCAGGGCGCGGCCCATCTGTATGGCGATATCGCCGCTGGCCGCGTGCTGCCGGCGCAATCCAACGACAGCGGCTTCAAGGTGGGTGTCAACCTTGCCGCCACCCCCGGCCACGTGGTGCTTCGCACCGAGATGTTCGAGTTGCTGCAGTACACGCCGCAGACGCCTCAGGTGCGTGCGCGGCCGACGCTGGTCGTTCCGTCGATCGTCAACAAGTACTACGCCTTCGACCTTGCGCCGGGGCGCAGCGTGCTCGAGCATTTCGTCAAGCAGGGCCTGACGATGTTCGTGATGGTCTGGCGCAACCCGAAGCCGGAACACGACCACTGGGGCATCGCCGAGTATCAGGATGCCATCGACCAGGCCATCGATGCCGCGGCCGAGATTTGCAACGTGCCGGACGTCAACCTCTGGGGCGTCTGCGGCGCAGGCCCGGTCGTCACCTCGCTTCTCGGCCACTACGCCGCGACCGGACAGCGCAAGGCCAACAGCCTGATGCTGGTCGTTTCGCCGCACGACATGAGTCGCAGCAGCGAGATCCCCGGCATCGGCGCATTCGCCGATCCGAAGCTCACGGAGCCGCTCAAGCGCCTGCCGAGCCGGCGCCTGACCGCGAACGACTTCAGCCTGCTGTTCGGCATGCTTCGACCCAATGACCTGATCTGGAACTACTGGGTCAACAACTACCTCATGGGCAACGAACCGCCGACGTTCGACGTCCTCACCTGGAACAACGACGGCACCGGCATGACCGCCGCCTTCAACCGCGACTTCGGCGAGCTGATGGAGAAGAACCCGCTGGCCACGCCCGGCGCGATGAAAGTGCGCGGCAAGCCGATCGCCGACCTGGCCAAGCTGGGTGTCGACAGCTATGTGCTCGGCGCGATGACCGATCACCTGTGCCTGTGGCAGGACGTCTACCGCACCGCGCAGCTGTTGGGCGACCGCAGCCAGTTCGTGCTGGGCTCGTCGGGCCATATCCAGACCATCGTCAACCCGCCCGGCAACCCGAAATCCAGCTTCTTCACCAACCCCGCCAAGCCAGTGTCGGCAGAAGAATGGCTGGCCGGTGCGACCAAGCATTCCGGCAGTTGGTGGGATCACTGCGTCGCGTGGACGACCGAGCGTTCGGCCGATCTGGTCGATGCTCCGAAGAAGGCCGGCAGCAAGAAGCATCCCGCGCTTGGCAAGGCCCCAGGCACCTATGTCCTCGAAAAAGTCTGAGGCGCGCGTGGCGGGCAGCGGCCCGGCGGCGCAATCCACGGATGGCAACGGGGAGGGCGCCCGGCGCCCGGTGTCCATCCGCTTCGTCGACATCGGGAAGCAGCGCCTGCGGGTTGCCGTGTGGCCGGGCCGGCGAGGCGGCGTGCCGCTGCTGCTCTTCAACGGCATTGGCGCCAGCCTCGAAATGCTGATGCCGTTGGCCGACAACCTCGGCGACATCGAGACGATCACGTTCGACCTGCCGGGCGTCGGCGAGTCGCCTGCGCCGCTTCTTCCCTACAGGCTCTGCTCGATGGCGCGGCTGGCTTCACGCCTGCTCGATGTGCTTGGCGTCGATCGCGTCGACGTGCTGGGCGTGTCCTGGGGCGGCACCCTGGCGCAGCAATTCGCGCTGCAGCATCCGAAGCGGTGCCGGCGCCTGGTGCTGGCGGCTACAGCGCAAGGCATTCTGATGGTGCCGGGCCGGCCGTCGGTGCTGCGCCATTTCTTCACGCCGCGCCGCCACAACGATCCGGAGCATCGCCGGCGCATCGGCGGGCTCATCTATGGTGGCCAGGCGCGCTCCGATCCGGCCTTCATTCAGTCCTTCGAGCAGTACGTGAAACCGGCGAGCCGCTACGCCTACCTGCTCCAGCAGCTGGCCATCGCGGGCTGGACGAGCTTGCCGTGGCTGCCGTTGCTGCGCCAGCCGGTGCTGATCATGGCCGGCAAGGACGACCCGGTGATTCCGCCGATCAATGCACGGCTGATGGCCACATTGATCCCGAAGTCGCGCCTGCACCTGTTCGACGACGGGCACTTGTTCATCCTGTCGCAGGCTGCGGAGACCGCGCGGGTCTTGCGTGAGTTCCTGTGCGCGGACGACAGTCGCGCAAGGGCACGCGTGAGTACGTCGAAGGTCGCGGCATCGGGGCGGACATGAACGGCGCCACGCTCGACATGCCATCGGCATCGAACGATGGCGAGGTCGCCGTGGGCAGGGCACGCGATCTTTCTGGAGACTACCGCCCGCCGTACCCCGGCAGCCTGGCGCTGTCCTCGTACCTACGATGGATTCCGCGTACCAGCAGCAAGGCGCGCGTCGAATTGGTGTGCTGGTTCCTGCGGCGTGCCGTACGCCTCGAGGTCCCTGACGCCGCTGCCGTTCCTGCGCTGCGCAGCAAACTGCTGCGTCTGGACCGGCATCTGTTCCACATTCCCCGTTGGAGTCGGCGCGAAGCCGTTCGCATGAACGGTGTCGCGGCCGAGTGGATCCAGGCTGCCAACGCAAGTGACGATCGCGTCGTGCTGTACCTGCATGGTGGCGGCTTCGCATTTCATTTTCCGAATGGCTACCGCGCCTTCGCCGCGCACCTGAGCCTGGCATTGCGCGCACGCGTACTGCTGCCCGACTACCGGCTTGCGCCGGAGCACCGCTTCCCCGCGCAGCAGGACGACTGCCTGAATGCCTACCGAGGCATCCTCGCGCTCGGCGTGCCTGCCAGCCGGATCATCGTGGCTGGCGACTCCGCTGGCGGCAATCTCACGCTCAGCCTGTTGCAGCGGCTGGCGGGGGAGGGGCTGCCACAGCCGGGCTGTGCTGTGGCCTTGTCGCCGGCGACCGACCTCGCGCTCGGCGGAGAGTCTGCGCACACGCTGGCCAATGTCGACCCCATGTTGTCGGCCGCGTCGCTTCCCGTCCTTCGCGACATGGCCTTCTCGCCCGAGCATCAGGGCTCTCCGGTGGCGTCGCCTCTGCGCGGCAGCTTCGCGCAGACCGCGCCGACGCTCGTGATGTGCGGCACGCGCGAAGTGCTGCTCGACGATGCCTGCTGCTATGCGCAACGGGTTCGCGAGGACGGTGGAAGCATCGCCTGCGAGGTGTGGGAGGACATGCCGCACGTGTTCCCGCTGCTCTCCGCGCTCAAGGAAAGCCGGAAGGCCCTGGAACACATCGCCCGCTTCGTCGACGTTTCGCTGGATGCCGCGACATCCACGCCCCGCATCTGAGATACCGCATTCATACATTTACAGCCGTCAACGGCGCACGACCCCGAGGAGACATATGCCCAAACTTTCAGCACTCGACCTGGCGATGTTCGCCTTCGAGAACAAGCAACGCCCTTTTGCCGTCGGACCCCTGATCGTCCTGAAGCCCGAGGGCAAGGACAGCCGGGGCTTCGCCGACCGGCTGGTTGAACGGATGCTCAGCCGCCCCGTGAAGGCGCCGTTCGACTACAAGCTGGAGCTCGGCTTGAGCAAGCTTCCAGCGGTCGAATCCGTGGAGGGGGTCGATCCGTCGGCGCACGTGCATCGCATCACGATGCACGGGAAGGCGACCATGGAGGAACTTTTCGCGCTGGTGGGCGAGCTTCAGGTGAAGCTGCTGGACCGGTCGCGGCCACTTTGGGAACTGCACGTGATCGACGGGCTGGAAGACGGTCGCGTTGCGCTGTACGGCAAGGTTCACCACGGCATCATCGACGGCCGTGGCCTCATCCGCATGCTGAATCACTGGCTTTCCACCGACCCGTCCGACACGGCGGTACGCGCCATGTGGGATGGCCTTCCCCGGTCCGCGGCCGCCCCGGAGCGCGCCACCATGGCCGAGCGACTGCTCGGCATCTGGGAGAGCGCCGGCAATTTCGTGGACAGCGCGCGGGGCCTGACAAGGCTGCTCGCCGGTCGCGGCGTCGCTTCGCTCCGTCTTGCCCGGGGTTTGCCCTTTCCCTTCATCGGAGTGCCCAACGTGCTCGATGGCCAACTGAGCGATCGCCGGTCGTTCTCGTACTGCGTTCTTCCGCTGAAGGAACTGAAGGCTTTCGGCAAGGCGCATGGCGCCACGATCAACGACGTGTTCCTGGCCACGCTGGACATCGCGCTGGAGCGCTACCTTCGCGAGCGCGGCACTGCGCCGGGGCGGCCTCTGGTGGTGGACATGCCGGTGGCACTGCCCGCGGCCGACGGCGGCAACCAGATTGCAGTGATGCAGTTTCCCCTGGGGCGGCCCGGCACCACGCCTGCGCAGCGGCTAGAGGCGGTGTGCGAGAGCACGGCGAAGCTCAAGAAGGAAACCGCGCGGCAGTCGCCGGATGTCGTGATGCTCTACACCGCGCTGGCACATGCCTATCCCTCCCTGATCGAGCGAGTCGGCCTGGGACGTCCGGTGAAACTCGCCAACATGGTGGTGTCGAATCCGTTCGGGATGCCGCAGCGCTGCTACCTGATGGGAGCCGAGGTTGAACTGGTGCTGCCGATCTCGCTGGTGGCACCGGGCCAGACTCTCAACGTCACCGCGGTCACGCTGGCCGAGAAGTTCCAGATCGGATTCCTGGCCGTCCCCGAGGCGGTGCCGGAAGTGGAGAAGCTGGCGGCATACACCGTCGAAGCATTCGCGCAGTTGCAGGCGGCGCTTGCCACGCCGGACGCTGAGCCCGCGACGCCGGTGGCACCGGTGCGCAAGTCAACGCGCCGGGCGGCCCCCAAGCCGGCGAGCACCGCCATCGTGGCCAAGCCGGTAGCACCCAAGCCGAAAGCACCGCGCAAGCGTGCGACCGGCGCCGGCGCTGCCGCCCGCCGGGCTGCCGCAGGCTAGCGTTTGCCCGCCGCGCCGGCCCGGCGCAGCGTCTGCGAGGGCCGCTCGTGATAGAGCTGCCCGTATTCCTGCGCAAAGCGCCCGAGATGGAAGAAGCCCCAGTGCGCAGCCACGGCGGTGATCGATATGCCTGGGTCGCCGTTCAGCAGGTCATTGCGCACGCCGGCGAGGCGCCGCAACGCGAGATAGCGCCGGGGCGTCACGCCGAACACGTCGCGAAAAACCCGCTCCAGCGTCGAAAGGCTGGTGCAGGCAGCCAGGCACAAGTCATCGATGCGCACCATGGGATCGGGATTGGCCCGGAGATAGCCCTCGGCACGCTGCACGACGCGCCAGCGTTCATCCGGTGGCAGGCGGTCGCTGAATTTGCCCGCCAGAGCGACTCGCCGCCGTTCCCATTCGCCCAGCAGCAGCGTCAGCAGTTGTTCGTGGGCCTGGCCAAGCTCGAACCCGGCATCCGCCCGCGCTGGATCGGCGGGCGCCGGCATCAGGCCCGGATCCATCTCGGCGGGCGCCAACATCGGGCCCAGATCCATCAATTGCCGATGGACGCCGTTGTCGTCCGTCTTGGCCATGCGCCATACCGAGGCGCCACGCAAGCCATCCAGCGACACGCCCGCGGCCTCCAGGCGGGCCCGCGGGACTTGCAAGGCAAGCCACTGCGAATGCGGGGGCAGGTTGATCAGGAGTTCGCCGCCCTCGCGCATCAGCAGCATGTCGCCGGTGCGGGCCGGCGAGCCGAACACGCGCCATGAGTCATCGCCGGCAACCAAAATGCCCAGGGTGAACATGTCGCGGCACAGATCCCCGCGCGCTTGCACCGGAATGTTGTAGCTGCCCCAGTCCGTGCGCAGCCCGGGCGTGGAGGCATGCGCCACGGCGCCGGCGAACACGCCACTGCCCAATTGGACGTGCTCGAACGAACCGTCCTGCAGCGTCATGCGCATGGCGCTGGGATTGAAGCTCAACATCCGCGTGAACCTACGCAGCGCGACCTCGGACGAAGGCATGGAGGCTGTTGCGACGGACATGATTCGTGAAGTAGGGCAAAGGGCCGCCCAGTCGCGATTATCCGGCCGGGCTTCGTGCACGTCGGCGGACGGCCGCCTAGGGATTACCCGAGTCCCAACGATGAGACTTTGCGATTGACGGAATCTGGATAGGCGGATAGCGCCCGTCATGCGGCAATACGCCACCCACCCTGACGAGCACCAGCATTTGGCTGTGAAACGACTCGATCAGGTTCCGCATGACCAAGGAGAACAGATTGAACACTGCCCACCGCCAGGCCCTCCCGCTGGGCCTGATCACCGGCCTGGGCTCGCGCGCCTGGAGCCATCCGCAACAGACCGAGGCGAGCCAATGACAGAGACTTACGACTACATCATCGCGGGCGCCGGCTCCGCCGGCTGCGTGCTCGCGGGCCGACTGAGCGAAGACCCGAACGTGCGCGTGCTGCTGCTGGAAGCCGGCGGCCCCGACAACAGCGTGCTCATTCACGCGCCGGCCGGCGTCGTGGCGATGATGCCGACCAAGATCAACAACTGGGCGTACAAGACCGTGCCCCAGCCGGGTCTGAACGGGCGCAAGGGCTACCAGCCGCGCGGACGCACCCTCGGCGGCTCCAGTTCCATCAACGCCATGCTCTATGTGCGCGGCCATCGCTGGGACTACGACCATTGGGCAAAGCTGGGCAATGCCGGCTGGAGCTACGACGAGGTGCTGCCCTATTTCAAGCGGTCGGAAAACAACGAGACCTATCGCGCCAATCCGTTCCATGGCGAAGGCGGCCCGCTGAACGTTGCGGAAGTCCAGCAGCCGAGCGACTTCAACCAGAAGTTCCTGCTCGCCGCCCAGCAGCGCGGCTTGCGCGTCAACCATGACTACAACGGTGCCGAGCAGGAAGGCGCCTTCATGTACCAGGTGACGCAGCGCAACGGCGAGCGGTGCAGCGCAGCGAAGGCCTTTCTCACGCCGAACCTGAGCCGCAGCAATCTGAAGGTCATCACCCGCGCCACCACCGAGCGTGTGCTGATCGAAGGCGGACGCGCCGTTGGCGTGCAGGCGCACGTGGACGGACGTTCGCAGACCTTCGGCGCCCGGCGCGAGGTCATCGTCAGCGCGGGCGCCTTCGGTTCGCCGCAGATCCTGCTCCTGTCGGGCATCGGGCCGGGCGCGCAATTGCAAGCCAAGGGCGTTGCCACCCAGGTCGATCTGCCCGGCGTGGGCGCCAATCTGCAGGACCACATCGACTACGTGTTCACCTACCGCACGCGCAGCAACACCGAGACCTTCGGTGTTTCGGTGGCTGGCGGCATGAAGGTACTCAAGGGCATCAGCGAGTGGAAGAACCATCGCACCGGTCCGTTGACCACGCCCTTTGCCGAATCGGGCGCCTTCCTGCGCAGCCGGCCCGACGTGGAGGTGCCGGACCTCCAGCTCGTATTCGTGCAGGCCATCGTGGACGACCACGCGCGCAAGGCGCATCTGGGCCATGGCTTCAGCTGCCACGTCACCGTACTGCGGCCGCACGGTACTGGCGAAGTGAGCCTGGCGAGCACCAGTCCCTTCGACGCGCCACGAATCGACCCGCGCTTCCTGGAAGATCCGCGCGACATGGAACTGATCGCGCGCGGGGCCGACCTGCAGCGCGCCATCCTCGACGCGCCGGCCTTCGACGACGTGCGCGGCAAGGCGCTGCATGCGCTGGACCAGTCCAATCGCAAGGACGTCGAACGCGACATCCGCAACCGCGCCGATACCCAGTACCACCCGGTCGGCACCTGCAAGATGGGCCTGGCCGACGACCCGATGGCCGTTGTCGACAACCAACTGCGCGTGCGCGGCGTCGACGGGCTGCGCGTAGCCGACGCATCGGTCATGCCCACGCTGATCGGCGGCAACACCAACGCACCCACGATCATGATCGGCGAGAAATGCGCCGACCTGATCCGGCGCGGCAACGGCGGCCACTGAGCACGCCGGCAAGAGTTTTCATCCTCCACCACAAACTTCGAGATTCATAGAGACAACATGCGTTCACACAATCGTTTCATTCCCTTCGCGCTGAGCGCGCTCTTCGTGGCGAGCGTCAGCGCCCACGCCGCTGACATGAACATCAAGCCGGCCAGCGCTGCGACCCTCGCCGCCAACAAGGCCTTCGCTGCCGGCCGCACGCTTGCGAGCGCGCAGGAAACCGAAGACGCCAATCGCGGCTTCATCGCCGCGCTGGACATGCCGCAGATCTCCGATGCCAAGGGCAATTCCGTTTGGGACATCACGCCCTTCGACGCCATCAAGGGGCCGGCGCCCGACACGGTCAACCCCAGCCTGTGGGAATCGGCGAAGCTCACCGCCAAGCACGGCCTGTTCAAGATCGCCGAGGGCATCTACCAGGTCCGCAACTACGACCTCGCGAACGTGACGCTGGTGGCCGGCAAGACCGGCTGGATCGTCATCGACCCGATCTTCTCGGCGGAAAATGCGAAGGCGGCCATGGACCTGGTCAACAAGCACGTGGGCCGCAAGCCGGTCAGCGCCATCATCTACACGCACTCCCATGCCGACCACTTCGGCGGCGTGCGCGGCATCGTGGACGAAGCCGACGTCAAGGCTGGCAAGGTGAAGGTGATTGCGCCGGAAGGCTTCATGGAAAACTCCGTCGCCGAGAACGTGCTGGCCGGCAACGTGATGAACCGGCGTGTGTCCTACCAGTTCGGCGTTGCGCTGCCCACCGGGCCGCAGGGGTTGGTGGGCACGGGCGTCGCTACCAGGATGTCGACCGGCACGATCGGCCTGATCGCTCCGACCGACCTGGTCACCAAGACCGGTCAGGAAATGACAGTGGACGGCGTGCGTACCGTGTTCCAGATGGCGCAAGGGTCCGAGGCGCCCTCCGAGATGATGTTCTACTTCCCCGACCTCAAGGTTCTGTGCTGGTCGGAGGATGTGAACAAGACCATGCACAACGTCTATACGCCGCGCGGCGCCAAGGTTCGCGACGCGCTCAGCTGGAGCAAGTACAACAACGAGCTGATCGATCTCTTCCCGGACGCCGAACTGGCCTTCGGTCCGCACACCTGGCCGACCTGGGGCAAGGAGAACATCCGCAAGACGATCGTCAACCAGCGTGACATGTACCGCTTCATCCACGATCAGGCCATGTTCCTGGCCAACCAGGGCAAGAAGATGGACGACCTGGCCAACGCCACCTTCTATCCGAAGGGCTTGCAGGATGACCTCTCGACGCGCGGCTACTACGGCTCGCTGAGCCACAACCTGCGCGGCGTGTACAGCTTCTACCTGGGCTACTACGACGGCAACCCTGCCAACCTGAACCGCTATGCGCCGGCCGAGACCTCGCGCCGCTACGTGGCTGAATTCGGCGGTGTCGAGGCCGTGCTGGCCAAGGGCCGCAAGGCCTTTGCCGCGGGCGACTATCGCTGGACGGCGGAGATGGTGAACCATGCAGTCATGGCCGCCCCCGAGAACGCCGATGCGCGCGCCCTACAGGCCGATGCGCTGGAGCAGCTCGGTTACCAGGTGGAAAACGGCATCTGGCGCAACAATTACCTGTCGGCCGCCCTGGAACTGCGCAAGGGCATCCAGAACGTGCGGATTTCGACCCAGGGCCCGGACCTGTTGCGCGCCATGTCGCCGACGTCGGTCTTCGACCTGTTGGCCGTGCGCCTGAACCACGAGAAGGCGGACGGACTGAACGTCGGCATCAACGTCAAGCTCACCGACAGCGGCGACAACTATGCGCTGGAGCTGAGCAATTCGGTGCTCAACAACACGCGCGGCCGCGTGCTCAAGAATGCGCAGGCTAGCCTGGCGCTGTCCACCCCGGCGCTGATGAAGATGACCATCGGCAAGGTGCCCTTGCCTGAGCTGATTCAAGCGGGCGAAGCCAAGCTCGAAGGGGATTCGAAGGCGCTGGGCGCCGTGTTCGCCAACCTGGAAACGCCGAATCCGCAGTTCAATCTGGTTACGCCGGTCACGCCCTGAGGATGCCTCCCCGGGTCGTGACAGACCCGGGTGGAACCGCGCCGACGCCGGGCAACAAGCAGGACGTTGGCGCCAAGTAAGAACGCCGGCGGTAGCTGAAGCTACCGCCGGCGTTTTTTTGCTTTGGAGTTTGCTGAAACTCAGCCGATCGCCGGATCGAGCGGCGAGAAGCGGGGCGCCGCGGCGACGTCGATTGCCTTGCCGCCGTTGTGCGCGTAGATGCCTCGGGCCACGATGTGCGGATGCGAAACAGCTTCGGCAAGACTCAGCACGGGAGCGAAGCAGACATCGGTGCCTTCGAGCAGCGTGCACCAGTGCGAGCGCGGGCGACTGCGGAACAGTGCGGCAAGACGCGCCTTCAGGTCCGGCCATGCAGCCTTGTCGTACTGTGCGGCCGGATCCACGTCGGAAAGCCCCAGCTTTGCCAGAAGCAGCGCGTAGAACTGCGGCTCGAGCGCGCCGATGGTGATGAAGCCACCGTCCTCGCAGGCATAGGTGTCGTAGAAGGGTGAGTCATGGAACGGGCTCGGCGCCTTGCCGTCGATCTGTCCGCTGGCGCGAATCCATTGCACCAGCGTGCCGAGCATGGCGACGATGTCGACGATGGCCGCATCGACCACGCGTCCACGGCCGCTGGAGCGCGCATCGAGCAGCGCACAGGCGATGCCGAAGGCCAGGCCCAGCGCACCGCCGGCGTCGCCGACGACGGTGGGCGGCACGATCGGCGCCTCACCCGGGCGAGCGGCCAGCGACAGCAGTCCGGTCAACGCGACGTAGTTCAAGTCATGGCCCGCAGCCTGCGCCAATGGCCCTTGCTGGCCCCAGCCGGTCATGCGGCCATAAACCAGGCGCGGATTGCGCGCCGCGCACTGTTCCGGCCCCAGCCCCAGGCGTTCCATCACGCCGGGCCGGTTGCCTTCGATCAACGCATCGGCCGTGGCGATGAGGTCCATCGCCTGCGCGAGGCCAGCCGGCGACTTCAGGTCGATGGCCTCGATGCGCTTGCCGCGCCTCAAGGGGTTGTCGCCTGCACCGCCCAGGCGCTCGGCGACCGCCGAACCGCTGGGCCGCACGATCGCCGTCACCTCGGCGCCCATGTCGGCCAGCATGCGGGCCGCCAGAGGGCCGGGGCCGATGCCCTCGAACTCGACGATCCGCACCCCGCGCAGGGGTGCACCGGTCGCTTGCGCCTCTGTCACAGCGACCTCGAGATGAGGTCCTTCATGACCTCGTTCGAACCGCCATAGATCTTCTGCACGCGCGATGCCGCGTACATGCGCGCGATCGGGTATTCGGCCATGAAGCCATAGCCGCCGAAAAGTTGCAGGCATTCGTCAGTCACGCGGCATTGTTGCTCAGTGCACCACCACTTGGCCATGTAGGCTGCCTGGTCGTCGAGCGTGCCGTCGATCAGGCGCTGGATGCAGTCGTTGACGAAGGTACGCACGATGTGTGCCGTCGTCGCGACCTCGGCGAGCTTGAACCGGGTGTTCTGGAAGTCCAGCAGCGTCTGCCCGAAGGCCTTGCGCTCGCGCGTGTACTCGACGGTGAGCGCAAGGGCCTGGTCGATCACGGCCGCGGCGGGCACCGCGATCAGCACGCGTTCGTAGGGAAGCTGGCCCATGAGCTGCTTGAAGCCTTCGCCTTCCTTTTCGCCGATCACGTTCTCGACCGGCACGCGAACGCCGTCGAAGAAGAGCTCGGAGGTGTCGGACGCTTGCAGGCCGATCTTCTCGAGCAGCCGCCCGATGCGATAGCCGGGCAGGTTCTCGGTCTCGACCACGATCAACGACAGGCCACGGCTGCCCGCATCGCTCGTGCGCGCGACCACCACGATCAGGTTGCCGGTCGAGCCGTTGGTGATGAAGGTCTTCGCTCCGTCGATGACGTAGTGGTCGCCGTCGCGAACGGCCTTGGTGCGGATCGCCTTCAGGTCGGAACCGCATCCGGGCTCGGTCATCGCGATGGCGCCGAGCATTTCGCCGCTCGCCAGCTTGGGCAGCCAGCGCTGCTTCTGTGCTTCGGTGCCGTAGGCGGCGATGTAGTGCGCGGCGATGGAGTGCACGGCAGTGGTCGGCGGCATTTCAGCCTTGGCCAGTTCGTCCTGCACCACCATCTGGTAGGCCACGGTGGCGCCGGAGCCGCCGTAGGCTTCGTCGAGTTCGGGCAGCAGGAAGCCCATCTCGCCGAACGGCTGCCAGACTTCGCGCGGAATGTAGCCCTGGCGGCGCCACTCTTCGAGGTGCGGCGTGAACTCTGCGGCGATGTAGCGACGCAATTGGTCGCGGAAAGCTTCGATGGTTTCGTCCATCCAGGGATGGCGGTGGAGTTGGGGCAGCATGGTTTGTGTCTCCTCGGATTCTTAGATGCCGGTCAGGCCGCCCGAGCACATCAGCGTCTGGCCGCTGACGTAGTCGGATTCGGGAATGCAGAACAGGTAGACCGCGCCCGCGGCCTCCTCGGGGGTGCCGCCGTGTCCGAGCGGGATGGTCTGTTCCATGGCGGACAGCAGGCCGGGGTTGATGCCGACCTTGATGTCGCGGCCGTCGATCTGGGCCGTCGTGTCGTTTGCCGCACTGCCGGTCAGGCGCGTCTTGATGAGACCGAAGGCCACGCAGTTCACTGCGACGTTCATGCGACCCCATTCCTTGGCGAGCGTCTGCGTCATGCCGACGATGCCAGCCTTGGCTGCGGCGTAATTGGTCTGTCCGGGGTTGCCGAAGAGGCCGGCCACGGACGAGATGTTCACGACCTTGCGCACATTGCGGCGGCCCGCCTCCGTGTCCGCCTTCGAGAGGGCGCGGATCACGGGTTGTGCAGCGCGCAGGATGCGGAACGGCGCCGTGAGGTGCACATCGATCATGGCGTACCACTGCTCGTCATTCGTCTTCTGGATCACGTTGTCCCAGGTGTAGCCGGCGTTGTTGACGATGATGTCCAGGCCCTTGTATTCGCTCACCGCCGTGCCGACGAAGCGCTCGGCAAAGTCTGGTGCGGTCACGCTTCCGACGCATGCGGTCGCCTGGCCTCCGGCGGCGCGGATGGCCTGCACGGTTTCTTCGGCGGGCGCGGCGTCGAGGTCGTTGATGACGACGCGTGCGCCTTCGGATGCCAGCTTCATGGCGATGGAGCGGCCGATGCCGCGGCCCGATCCGGTGACGAGGGCGACCTTGCCCTCCAGTTTCGATGTCATGTTCAGGTTCTTCCGAGGATGTTGCTGGGGTTGTTCAAGTCAAGACTCACGGCAGCGCAAGCAGCGCTTCGCCGGCAATCTTGGTCTGCCCGTATTGGTTGGTGGTTTGCAACTCGATGCGCACGCAGCGCGTGTCCTCGAGCTTCTCCGCCACGACACCCGTGCAGCGGATGGCATTGCCCAGGTGCGTGATGCCCTGGAAGCGCACGTCGAAGCGGCGCAGTTGCGACTGCGGCGCCCACTGCGTGATCAGCCGCCCGAGCCAGGCCATGCCCAGCATGCCGTGCGCGAAGACGTCGGGCATGCCGGCGCGGCGCGCGAAGTCGATGTCGATATGGATGGGGTTGTGGTCGCCCGAGGCGCCGGCGAAGAGCGCCAGCGTGGTGCGGTCGACCGGCGGCAATTGCAGCGGCGGCAGCGTGTCGCCAACCTTCACGCCGTCGAAGGTGAGTTTGTTCATGGTCGATGGTCCTTTCAGTGGCGGCACACGACGACCGCGCGCAATTCGGCCACCAGCTCGGCGCGCTGGTTGAATGCCTTCGAGGTCTTGACGACGAATTCAAGCGCGCCGTTCTTCTTGTCGTAGATGTCTTCGATCCGGGTGCGCACGGTGATGGTGTCGCCCGCGCAGGCCGGCAGGTGATAGGTGAAGCCCTGTTCGCCATGCAGCAGTTTGGCGACGGGCACGCCCAGGTCTTGCAGCATGCGGTCGACGGCGCCCGAGTCGAGCTCTGCCGCGAACAGGAAGGTGGGGGGGGCCGGCAGGTCTGCGTAGCCGGCCGCCTGGGCCGCCGCGACGTCGGTGTAGACCGGGTCGGTCTCGCCGATGGCCTTGGCGAAGAATTGCAGGCGCGTGCGCTCCAGCGGCAGCACCGAGGGAGGCAGCTCGTGATTAATCCATTTCTTGTCGATCATGGGAGGTGTTCCTTTAAACGCGCTCGTAGAGCGTGACGACGCAGGCCCCACCGAGGCCCAGGTTGTGTTGCAGTGCCAGGCGCGCGTCCTTGACCTGGCGCTTGTCCGCTGTGCCGCGCAGTTGCTGGACCAGTTCGGTGCACTGGGCAAGGCCGGTCGCGCCCAGCGGATGGCCCTTGGAGAGCAGGCCGCCCGAAGGGTTGGTCACGACCTTTCCGCCGTAGGTGTTGTCGCCGTCGCATACGAACTTCTCGGCGCCGCCCACGGGGCAGAGGCCCAGCGCCTCGTAGCTGAGCAATTCGTTGTGCGCGAAGCAGTCATGCAGTTCGACCACATCGATGTCCTCAGGGCCGACGCCGGCCTCTGCGTAGACCTGCTGCGCCGCGGCGCGCGCCATGCTGAAGCCAACGATCTCGCGCATGTCCCGGCCCTCGAAGGTGGCGGGGCTGTCGGTGGTCATGGCCTGTGCCTTGATGCGCACGCTTCGGTCGAGGCCATGGCGTGCCGCGAACGCCTCGGAGCACACGATGGCGGCAGCCGCGCCGCAGGTGGGCGGGCAGGCCATGAGGCGCGTCATCACGCCGGGCCACATCACGGGCGCGGCCAGCACTTGTTCTTCGGTGACCGGCGTGCGGAACAGGGCGACGGGGTTGTTCGCGGCATGGCGGCTGGCCTTGGCGCGGATCTTGGCGAAGGTCGACAACTGCGTGCCGTACTGGTTCATGTGCGCAAGACCGGCGCCGCCGAAGTAGCGCAGCGCGAGGGGAATCTCGCCGTGGCCGACGAGTTCCTCGGTCGCCTGGTCGAAGCGATCGAAAGGAGAGGGCCGGTCGGGGAACTGTGCGCCTAGTGCGCCCGGGTTCATGTGCTCGAAGCCGAGCGCGAGCACGCAGTCCACGGCGCCACTGGCCACCGCCTGGCGCGCCAGGAACAGCGCCGTGGAACCGGTCGAGCAGTTGTTGTTGACGTTGACGATAGGGATGCCCGTCAGGCCCACTTCATAGAGCGAGCGCTGGCCCGCTGTCGAGTCGCCGTACACGTAGCCGACATAGGCCTGCTGGATCTGGTCGTAGCCGATGCCGGCGTCCGCCAGCGCGATCGCGGTGGCCTTGGCGGCCATCTGCGGATACGGCTCGTGGGCGCCGGGTTTGGCGAAGGGGATCATGCCGACCCCGGTAACAAAAACGTCTCGACTCATCGCAGTGTTTCCTCGTGCGTTGATGCCCGGCGCGAGGCGGCATGTGGGCACGAGATGCCCGTCGTCCGCCGCTGCGGGCATCGGTTGATGTCCATGGCCAGAGAATCGTAATAATCGGGGCCCCAGGAGGCGATGACGCTTCGCCTCGATCCACTGACAAACGACCTCTTTCGACAGCGCGGCTGTCGCCACGTCTCCATCCGTTCGCGCTTCGATGATGCGGCCCGTCTTCACAGTCCCGATTTCCGCTGTCCACGGCTTGCTGAGCGGCGCCCGAAGGCGCGGTGTCGCGACGACGGCGTGGACCCACGAGATGCTGGGACAGGCAGGCATCGATCCGGCGCTTCTCGAACAGGGCGCGGCGCGCGTGACGGCCGAGCAGTACGTGGTCCTGTTCAGTGCGGTGAAGCGCAGCCTGCAGGACGAATGCCTTGGCCACCTGTCGCGTCCCTTGCGCCGGGGCAGCTTCGTGCTGATGGCCCGTTCGACGCTCGGCGCATCGTCGGTCAAAGTGGCGCTGCGCCGCATCGCGGAAGCATTCGGCCTGCTTCAGGACGACGTGACCCTTGCCTGCGTGTCCGAAGGATCCCTCGGGGGCTTTGCGCTCGTCTTCCGAGACACCGATGTGGCGCACGACGACTTTTGCCACGAGATGCTGCTGCGGGTTTTCTGGCGGCTCGTGGCCTGGCTGCATGGGGGCAAGCTGGCACCGCGCCGGTTCGACTTCGGCTTCGAGCGGCCTCCTTACGCTGCCGACTATGCCGAGATCTTTCCGGCGCCGATGTCTTTCGGGCGGCCGCGCTCGGCCGTCTGGTTCGATGCGGCCGCGCTGGCCGGTCCGGTGCGCCGCGACGTGCATGCGCTGCAGAGTTTCCTGCGTGCGACGCCGGGCAACCTCGTCGGTCCCCATCTGGCAGGGCAGTCCGCCACGGCGCGCGTGCGCTCGCTGCTGCAGCGCAGTAGCCCGGAATGGCCGCGCCTCGAAAGCGCGGCCGAACGATTGCACATGTCCGTGAGTGCGCTGCAGCGCCACCTGGCCGCGGAAGGAACCTCCTTCCAGGCGCTCAAGGATCAACTGCGCCGCGACATGGCGGTCGTGCGGCTGACCACCGGCCAGGCGCCGCTCGCGGACCTGGCGGCCGAACTCGGCTTCACCGACAGCACGGCCTTTCAGAGAGCCTTCAAGGCCTGGACCGGGAGCACGCCCGGAACGTACCGATTCGCGCAGTCAGGTCAATCGGAGAAGTAGCTCTCGGGCGCCTGCTCGCGCAAGGCAGACAGGTGCCCGGTGATGTGATTGATGTGCGACAACACGCTCGCGCCAAGGCCTGCCACATCGCGTGACGCCATTTGCGCCAGCATCTGCTCGTGCTCCCCCAATGCGCGCTCGGCATGGCCGGCCACGTGGCCGAGCAGCAGCCAGCGCACGCGATCGAACTGGCGCTTGATGGGTTCGAGCATCTCCCAGACGTGGCCCCGTCCCGCGAATTCGAAGAGGCGCCGGTGCATCAGCTCGTCCAGCTCGGAGAACTGGTCGACCTGGCCGCTGTCGACCGCATCGCGCTGGCGCCTGACGATCTGGCCGAATTCCGCAAGCTGCTCCGGCGTGATGGTCTGCACCAGTTGCACGTGGCTGGCGCATTCCAGCGTGCTACGCACGAAGCGGCCTTCCTCCAGCAGTTGCATGCGGACCGGCGCGACGATCGTGCCGACCTGCCGATAGATCAACACCATCTGTTCGTCGGCCAGCAGCGCGAGCGCCTCGCGCACCGGCGTGCGGCTGACGTCGATGAGCTTGGAAATCGTGGCTTCCGACAGCGCGGTGCGAGGCGGCAGCGTGCCGCGCACGATGGCTTGCAGCAGCAAGTCATGCACCTGGGCGGTGTAGGAGCGCTTGGGATCGAGCCGGAAGCCGCCGAGGGCGGCGACCAGCGGACCGTCGGGGGGCGGGGGCTCGCTCTTGCTTGGGGTGCGGGCCGGGGCAGGAGTGGCCATGGGTGTATCGATTCTTTGGAGTCCACCGGTGTCGGCAGTTGCACCATGGTAGTACACCAAGATGAATCCAGAAACCTCGGGTTTACCCGCTGAATCGTCCCCATTCATATCGCTAGACTTCGCTCAACGTACCATACTGCCATGGTACTGTGGTGAATACGGAGACAGTGAATGCCATCCAGCACAGTTCAAGAAGTCGCGCCGCTTTCAGCGCGCAGCCTGCATGGCGCGCCTGCATCGGTGGTGCGCCCCGCATACGACCGTGCCCGCCTGCGCAACGGCATCGTCCACCTGGGCCTTGGTGCGTTCCACCGCGCCCACCAGGCGTGCTACACGGAGGCGGTGATCGCGCAGGGCGACCTGCGCTGGGGCATCCTCGGCGTGAGCCTGCGGGATGCACGGGTCTCCGAACTGCTCTCGGCGCAGGACAACCTCTATTCAGTGACCGAGCGTCACGGCGACGAGGCCCGTACACGGGTTGTCGGTGCGCTGAAGGGCGCGCTGTTTGCGCGCAAGGAACTCGGCCAGGTCATCGCCGCCATCGCCGACCCGGCCGTTGCCATCGTCACCAGCACCGTCACTGAGAAGGGCTACAGCCAGAGTCCGGCCACGGCCGACCTCGATCTCGACGACGCCGACGTGCGCCATGACATCGCGCATCCGGATTCCCCCCGCACCACCCTCGGCGTGCTCGCAGCGGGCATTCGCCGCCGCCCGGCCGGCGCTCCCCTGACGCTGGTGTGCTGCGACAACATGGCCGGAAACGGCGACACCTTGCGCAAGTTGCTGGTGCAGTACGCGGACCAGTTCGACACTCGCCTCGCGCGCCGCATCGAGACGGAGATCGGCTGCCCCAACAGCATGGTCGATCGCATCGTGCCAGCCGCGACGCAGGCCTCTCTTGCCTGGGCCGAAGCACGACTCGTCCTGCGGGACGAGGCGGCCATCGTCTGCGAGCCGTTCACGCAATGGGTGATCGAAGACCGCTTTGCGGGCCCCCGGCCCGCCTGGGAAGACGCGGGCGCGCTGCTGACCAGCGACGTGCGGCCCTATCAGGCGATGAAGCTTCGGCTGCTCAACGGCACGCACTCTGCCATCGCCTACGCGGGCCAGTTGTGCGGGCTGGAAACCGTGGCCGACGCGATGGCGCATCCGCTGGTCGGCGGGTTCGCGCGTCGCCTGATGCTCGAGGACCTGTGCGCCACCGTTGCGGCGCCCGCCGGCTACGACGTGCGGGCCTATTGCCATGACCTGCTCAAGCGCTTTGAAAACCCGACGCTGCAGCACCGCACGCAACAGATCGCGATGGACGGCACACAAAAGGTTCCGGTGCGCTGGCTGCCCGCCTTGCGGGAGAGCCTGGCCGCCGGCATCGAGCGCCCTCAACTCGAGCGTGCGCTCGCAGGCTGGCTGCACTACCTGGCCGCCGGCCGCGGCGACAGCGGCGCCCCACTGGTCATCAGCGACCCGGGTGCCGCGGCGCTTGCCGCTTGCATGCGCGAAACCGGCAACGACACCGACGCCGCGAAAGCCGCGCTCGCTCACAGGCCGGTGTTCGGCACGCAGCCCTGGCCGTCCGCCTTTGCCGACCGGCTGGCCCGTCACCTGTGCGCGCTGCGCCAGGGTGGCATGACAGCGCTGCTCGCCACCTGAGTCCGCCATTCCCAACACCACTTCGCCCGATCAAAACCCACCGGAGACATCGACATGACTTTTGCGCCCACTCGCCGCCAGTTCGCCACCACGCTCGCCGCTGCCGGCGTGGCAGCCACGCTGCCCCGCTTCGCCCTTGCCGAGGGCGAGATCAAGCTCAAGTACGGCACTGCCTTCCCGGCCGACCATCCGGGCACGTTGCGCATCAAGGAGGCGGCCGAGGCCATCCGCAAGGACACGGGCGGCAAGGTCGACCTGCAGGTCTATCCGACCAGCCAGCTCGGCAGTGAGCCCGACATGATTTCGCAGACGCGCGCCGGCGCCATCGACATCATGTCGACTGCCGGCACCAACCTGCAGACCCTCGTGCCGACCGCAGGGATCAACGGCGTGGCCTTTGCGTTCAAGGACTATGACGCGGTGTGGGCCGCCATGGATGGCGACCTGGGCGCCCATGTGCGCGGCGCGCTGGCCAAGGTCAACTTGTTCGCGTACGACAAGTGCCTCGACAACGGCTATCGCAACATCACGTCGGCCAGCAAGGCCATCGTGACGCCGGCCGACCTGAAGGGCTTCAAGATCCGGGTGCCGGGCATTCCGCTCTGGATCTCGATGTTCAAGGCGCTCGGCGCGTCGCCGACCGCAATTCCGTTCGGCGAGTTGTATTCGTCGCTGCAGACCAAGGTGGTCGACGGCCAGGAAAACCCGCTCGCGCTGATCCAGAGCGCCAAGCTCTATGAAGTGCAGAAGTACTGCTCGCTGACCGCGCATACGTGGGACGGCCATTTCATCTTCGGCAACGCCAAGAAGCTGCAGGCCCTGCCGAAGGAAGTGCAGGAATCGTTGGCGAAGAACCTCAACGCCGCCGCGCTCAAGCAACGCGAGGACATTGCCAAGCTCAATGCCGATGCGCAGGCGCAGTTGACGAAGCTGGGCGTCACCTTCAACAAGCCCGACGCGGCGCCGTTCCGCGAGATGCTCAAGAGCGCGGGCTTCTACACCGAGTGGAAGGGCAAGTACGGCGACGAGGTGTGGGCCAAGCTGGAGAAGTACTCCGGCAAGCTGGCTTGAGGGCCTGCGCCATGCAGTCCACCGTCGACCCTCTCGACATCGCCCCGGAAGCCAATGCACGCTGGTTCGACCGGCTGCTGGCCTGGATCACCGAAATTCCGGCGGCCGCCATCGTCGTGGCGGAGATCCTCATCCTCGGCGGCGGCGCCTTTGCACGCTACGCGCTGCATGAACCGCTGACCTGGACCGACGAGCTCGCCAGCATCCTGTTCCTCTGGCTGGCAATGCTCGGATCGTGCATCGCGTTGCGGCGCACGGCGCACATGCACCTGACCACCTTCGTCAAGGACTTGCCGCCGGCCAGGCGCGCGTGGCTCGATGCGCTGGGCATGTGCCTCGTGGTCGCGTTCCTCGTCATGTTGAGCGGGCCGGCCTGGGAGCATTGGCACGAGGAAGTGGAGGTGTCGACGCCGGTGCTCGGCATCAGCGAAGGCTGGCGCGCAGGTGCGGTGCTCGCGGGCGCCGTGCTGATGATGGTGACGGCGGTGACGCGCCTCGTCGAACAGTCGACCTGGAAGCAGGTTGCGGTGTGCGGCGCGGCAGTGGCCTTGGGTGGCGGTGCGCTGTGGCTGCTGTCGCCTGCGCTGTCGAACCTGGGCAATCTCAACCTCGTGATCTTCTTTCTGGTGATGCTGGTGGGCTGCATCGTGATCGGCGTGCCGATCGCGTTCGCCTTCGGCCTGGCGACGATGTCGTACCTCGCGTTCTCGACCACCACGCCCATGTCGATCATGCCGAACCGCATGCAGGAGGGCATGTCGCACCTGATCCTGTTGGCGGTGCCGCTGTTCGTCTTCCTCGGATCGCTGATCGAGATGACCGGACTGGCGCGCGCAATGATCAACTTCCTCGTGAGCCTGATCGGCCACGTGCGCGGCGGTCTGCAGTACGTGCTGCTGGGTGCCATGTACATCGTCTCGGGGATTTCGGGCGCCAAGGCGGCGGACATGGCGGCGGTGGCACCGGCGCTGTTTCCGGAGATGAAGAAGCGCGGCAGCAAGGACGGCGACCTGATCGGATTGCTGTCGGCATCGGGTGCGATGTCGGAGACGATACCGCCGAGCATCGTGCTGATCACGGTGGGTTCGGTGACCGGTGTGTCGATCACCTCGCTGTTCGTCGGAGGCCTGATGCCGGCGGTGGTCGGGCTGGTGTTGATGGCACTGGTGGTGTGGTGGCAGACGCGCCGCGAAGACATGACCGGCGTCGTCAAGGCCTCGCGCAAGGAGATCGGCAAGCTGCTGATGGTGTCGCTGCCAGCGCTGTTGCTGCCGGTGATCATCCGCACGGCGGTGGTGGAGGGCGTGGCCACGGCGACCGAGGTGTCGACCATCGGCATCTTCTATACCGTGCTGGCGGGTCTTTTCATCTACCGGCAGTTCGACTGGAAGCGGCTCTATCCGATGCTGCTCGACACCGCGTCGCTGTCGGGTGCGATCCTGCTGATCGTCGGCTGCGCCACGTCGATGGCATGGGCACTCACGCAATCGGGCTTTGCGCAGGACCTGGTCAAGATCATGACCGCCGTGCCGGGCGGCAAGATGGGTTTCCTGCTGGTGTCGGCGTTGGCCTTCGTCGTTCTGGGGAGCCTGCTCGAAGGCATTCCGGCGATCGTGCTGTTCGGGCCGCTGCTGTTCCCGATCGCGAAGCTGGTCGGCGTGAACGAAGTGCACTACGCGATGGTCGTGATCTTCGCGATGGGCCTCGGGTTGTTCGCGCCGCCGTTCGGGGTTGGCTTCTATGCCGCATGTGCCATCGGCCGCGTGTCGCCGGACGTGGCGATGCCACGCGTCTGGCCGCACATGGCGGCGCTGTTCATCGCGCTGTTGCTGCTGGTCTTCGTGCCGTGGTTCTCGGTCGGATTCCTGTGACACGCCACGTCCTTACTTGTTGGAGCCTCCATTGAAAATCGAACGCATCCAGACCATCGTGACCTGCCCGGGCCGCAACTTCGTGACGGTGAAGATCACCACCGACGAAGGCGTGGTCGGGCTCGGCGATGCCACCCTCAACGGCCGCGAGCTGTCCGTCAAGTCGTACCTCGAGGACCACCTGTTCCCGTGCCTCATCGGCCGCGATCCGCGCAACATCGAGGACATCTGGCAGTACCTGTACCGCGGCGCCTATTGGCGGCGCGGCCCGGTGACGATGACCGCCATCGCCGCCATCGACATGGCGCTGTGGGACATCAAGGGCAAGCTCGCCGGCATGCCGGTCTATCAACTGCTCGGCGGCAAGAGCCGCAACGGCCTGATGGTGTACGGCCATGCCAACGGCCGTGACCATGCCGAGGCGGTCGAAGCCGTGCAGAAGCACATCGAGGAGGGCTACAAGGCGATTCGCGTGCAGTCAGGCGTGCCGGGGCTGGCCAAGACCTATGGCGTCGGCAAGACCAAGGGCCACTACGAACCGGCTGAAAAGGGCTTGCCGCCGGAGGAGCCGTGGGATACCTCGCTCTACCTGCGCCACACGCCGGAGCTGTTTCGCAAGGTGCGCGAGGCGGTCGGCTTCGAGCCGCATCTCTTGCACGATGCGCACCACCGTCTCACGCCGATCGAAGCCGGCCGGCTCGGCAAGGAACTGGAGCCGTACAGCCTGTTCTGGATCGAGGACGCGACACCTGCGGAAAACCAGGAAGCCTTTCGCCTGATCCGCCAGCACACGACCACGCCGCTGGCGATCGGCGAGGTGTTCAACTCGATCTGGGACTGCAAGGACCTGATCAGCGAACAGCTGGTCGACTACATCCGCTCGACCATCGTGCATGCCGGCGGCATCACGCACGTTCGGCGAATCGCGGACTTCGCGGCGATGTACCAGGTGCGCACCGGCTTTCACGGCGCGACGGATCTGTCGCCGGTGTGCATGGCCGCGGCGGTGAACTTCGGAATGTGGGTGCCCAACTTCGGCATCCAGGAGTTGATGCCGCATTCGCCGCTGACCGACGAAGTCTTCCCGCACAACTACCGCTACGAAGACGGCTACCTGGTGATGGACGACGTGCCCGGCCTGGGCGTCGACATCAACGAGGAACTGGCCGCGAAGTATCCGTACGAGCGTGCGTACCTGCCGGTGGCGCGACTCGCCGACGGCGCGATGTGGAACTGGTGACGCATCCGCTGCACCCCATCTCCAGACAAAAGGAATCTTTCATCATGTTGAGCGTCGTTGTCGATCAACCCAACAGCATGGCCGTGCAAGAGCGGCCGATGCCCGTGCCGCAGCCTGGAGAAGTGCGCGTGCGCGTGCGCTTTGCCGGCATCTGCGGCTCCGACCTGCACATCTTTCATGGACACAACCCGTTCGTGTCGTATCCGCGCGTGATCGGCCACGAGTTCGTCGGCCGCATCGAGTCGGTGGGCGAGGGCGTCAGTGCTTCGCGCATCGGCGAGACGGTGGTCGTCGACCCCGTCATCAGTTGCGGCAAATGCCACGCCTGCCTGATCGGGCGGCGCAACGTGTGCAGCCGGCTGCAGGTGATCGGCGTGCATCGCGACGGCGGCTTCAGCGAATACGCGTGCGCGCCGGAGGAGAACGCGTACGTGGTGCCGAAGGGACTGGCACACGCGAGTGCTTCAGTGATCGAACCCTTTGCCGTGGCGGCCAACGTGACGAGCCGCACCGGCGTCTTCCCCAGCGATGTTGCGTTGATCTATGGCGCGGGGCCGGTGGGGCTGAACCTGATGCAGGTGCTCAAGCGTGTCTACGGCATTCGCGCGTTCATCACGGACCACTTCGACGAGCGCCTGGCGCTGGCGCTGCAATGCGGCGCGGCCGAGGACGAGATCATCAACACCTCGCGTGAACCGCTGCAGGAAGCGCTGGCGAAGCGCGGCGTCGAAGGCGGGCCGACCCTGATCTACGACGCCGTGTGCCACCCGTCGATCCTCGAGGAAGCGGTGCGCATCTCGGCGCCGGCGGGCCGCATCGGCATCCTCGGCTTTTCCGCGACGCCATCGGCCATTCCGCAGCAGGAACTGACCAAGAAGGAACTCACGCTGTATGCCTCGCGCCTGAACTGCGCGATGTTCCCGACCGTGATCGACTGGATCGAGCGCGGGCTGGTGGACCCGGGCCGCATCATCAGCCACAAGGTGGACTTCCGCGATGTGGCGGGTGCGTTCGATATCGCGGAGAAGAATCCGCGCTACAGCTGCAAGGTATTGCTGGACTTCGGCGAAGGCGAGTGATCCGGCACGATCCGGCGCAAGTCGGCGCGGCGGGAATGCGTGGAATTCAGCGAGCGCTCCTGCGCATGAAGCCTTGGCCGGGGGCGAGCCAGTCGACCGATTCGCGCGCGTCGGAACCTGCGATGGAGCCAGCCCCCGTGAAAAGCAGGCGCTCCTCGACCAGCAGGAAATTAAGCGCGTTCGATCCGTCTGCAGCGTTCGTCGCCTGAATCGTTGCGCCACCCACGTGCAGTACATCCCCGGCGGCCGGCTGCGCAACGGCGGCGGCATCGGGCCAGGACGCGCGCAAGGCATCCAGGGCCGCCGCGCTGACCCCCTGGCGCGTCGACAGAATCCGGCGAACCGGCCCGGGCGCCGCATCGCGAAGCGCGCCGAAGTGCGGCGAGCCGGCAGGCATCGGGTCGATGAGCGCGCAGTCACCGCCGGCCTCGCCGACAAAGTAGCTGTTCGAGCCCGGCGCCTTCGTCCAGCCATCCAGACTGTCCGTCACACGCCAGACCCTGGGGGAGAGCTGCATCACCAGGCCCGCCTCCAGCGCGTAGTACCCCGTGCACTTGCCGTCCGGATCCACGTGACCCAGCTCCTCGTACGCAGGCTCCTCGTTGTTCACCGCGCGCTGCCCTTGCGGGCCTTGCGCCAGCCGCGGCATGTTCAGGGGGATCTCTCGCAGCGCCCGTGCATAGGCAAGACAGTCGCTGGCTCGCTCGAACCCACTCAGTTGCTGGAGGATTCGACGGGTCACGTTCATCAGCTTGAGGCCGCGTTCCGGGGCCAGGGCATCGGCGGGCCTGAGCCACATGTGCTCGACCGTTTCGCTTCCGTCCTCGCTGGCGACCTGCGCGTGCGGCATCAACGCCACGAAGAAGCGGGTGTCGAAGCGGCGCGGCATGCCGGGCGGCGTGAGCCAGTGGCTGAAGTAGGCCAATCGGTCGGCGGCCAGGCGCCAGCGCTTTCCCTCGCACATCGCGATCAGTGCATCCGTGCCCTGCGCCGCGGCGTTGCGCATCGCGGCGAGTTCTTCCGGTGGCAGCCCGCCGAGTTCGACCAGGCGGCCGTCGGCGTCGCTTGCAAAAAGGATGCCTGCTTCCTCGAAGCATTCGCGAACCGCCGCCGCGTAGTAGTCGAGTCCGGCGGCGGCGACCGAGAGACGTGCGCTGGCCGCCGCGTCGTCCAGCCCCGCACACAGCCCGTGCAGGCTGCGGTCGTGCGCATCGAGCATCCCGCCTGGAAACACGCTGGCGCCGCTGTTCTGGTCGTTGGCCTTTTCGGCGCGGCGCAGGAGCAGCACTTCGAGGCCGTCATTGGCGTCGCGCAAGACAAGCAGCGTGGAGGCGGCGCGGATCGGGCGGGGTGTGGGCGAGGGCTGCGAGGCCGGCGAGGTGGCGGAGGTATTGACTTGCATTGAGATGCGATTGTCGATGCCCTCCACGCCACGTCAAAGCCTCGGATTGCTGGGCGAGAATGGCCGAAGGCAAATATCGGGAGCCCACGCTGTGCTGATCAAACGGACCCTGTGGCTGATCGTCATCCTGCTGCTCGCCGCCTGCGCGACGCTGGCGGGTGCCAACTTCGACAAGTTGTTCGGTCCGTCCGATCCGAAGCGGTTCGACGCACCTGTTGCCGGGCCGGAATCGGCTTCCTCGTTTGCTCAGGTCATCCAGCCCATCCTCGACCGGCGCTGCGTCGTGTGCCATGCCTGCAACGACGCGCCTTGCCAGTTCAAGGCCACGAGCTGGGAAGGGCTTGCGCGCGGCGCCAGCAAGACGCCGGTCTATGACGCGACGCGACTGCTTGCCGCCCCGCCTTCGCGCCTGTACGTCGACGCCGACAAGGCATCGGAGTGGCGCGCACTCGATTTCTTCGCCGTGCTGAACGAGCATCAGGTTCAGACGCCCGAAGCCAACAGGACAGCCGGCCTCATGCACCGCTTGCTGGCGCTGAAGCAGGCTCACCCGATGCCGACGGAAGGGGTCGTCGGCGGCGGGCTCGACTTCTCGCTCGAACGCACCGCTTCGTGTCCGGCCGGCGCGGAAATCGACACCTACGAACGCAACACCCCGATGGCCGGGATGCCCTTCGGCCTGCCCGGGCTGAGCGCCGCCGAGCACGACACGCTGGCGCGATGGCTGGAGCAGGGCGCGCCGGCCGTCCTGCCGCCGGCGCCGAGCGCGCCGGCCATGCAGCGTGTCGCGCAGTGGGAGCTGTTCTTCAATGGCGATTCGCTCAAGGCCCAACTGTTCAGCCGCTATGCCTATGAGCACCTGTTCCTTGCGCACATCTACTTCGACGACGACCCGCAGCGCCAGTATTTCAAGCTCGTTCGCTCGGCCACGCCGCCGGGGCAGCCGGTGCGCATCATCGCCAGCCGGCGCCCGGTCGACAGCCCCGGCGTGGACCGCGTCTACTACCGCATCGTGCCCGAGCGAGAGACCATCGTTGCCAAGACGCACATGCCCTATGTGTTGTCGGCAAATCGCATGGCCCATTGGCGCGACTTGTTCCTCGATGCGCCTTACAGCGTTACCCGGCTGCCGGGCTACAGCGCGCAGGATGCGGCGAACCCGTTTTCGACCTTCGCAGCCTTGCCCGTGAGCGCGCGTTATCGCTTCATGCTCGAGGAGGCGGAGTTCACCATCATGGGCTTCATCAAGGGCCCGGTGTGCCGCGGCCAGATGGCGCTCGACGTGATTCACGACCGTTTCTGGGTGGTTTTCCTCGCACCGGAGAAGCGCTTCGACGAGCCGCTCTCCGCGGTGCTGGCGCGCGATGCCAATCTGCTGCGCCTTCCCACGGGCAGCAGCAACACCGACATGGTCGTGCCGTGGCTGGAGTACGCGCACCTGGAAAACGAATACCTGAAGTCGCGGGCGCAGGTGCTGGCCGGCGTGTTCGGCAAGCGGGTGAAGCTCGACCTGAACCTGATCTGGGACGGCGACGGCCGCAACGACAACGCGGCGCTGACGATCTTCCGCCACTACGACAGCGCCAGCGTCGTCAAGGGCATGGTGGGCGACACGCCGCGTACCGCATGGGTCATCGGCTATCCGCTGCTGGAGCGCATCCACTACTTGCTGGTGGCCGACTACGACGTGTACGGCAACATCGGGCACCAGCTCAATTCGCGGATGTACATGGACTTCCTGCGCATGGAGGGCGAGTTCAACTTCATCACGCTGCTGCCGCGCGCGCAGCGCGAAGCCACCCGCGACGCCTGGTACCGCGGCGACAGCGTGAGCACGCGCGAACAGGTCTATGGCGGCGCAGGGACCACGGTGTCCGCCGAGAGCGAGGTGCGCTACCAGACCACGGATGCGAGGCGCGAGCTGATGGATCAATTGAAGACCCGCCTCGCGCCCGTACTCGACAGGCATCTCGACATTGCGCTGCAGGCGCCGCCGGCCTTGCGTGCGCCGCTGGGCGATCTCGCCGCGATCAACGGCACGTCGCTGCAGTGGCTGCCCGAAGTGGCGCTTCTCCTGATCGACACACCCGATGGCGCGACGAACACTTTCACCCTGCTGCGCAACACCGCGCATGCCAGCGTCTCTCACCTGCTCGGCGAAAGGCGCGAACTTCGGCCCGAGGAAGACACGCTGACCGTCGTGCCCGGCGTGGTCGGCAGCTATCCGAACGCGTTCTACCGGCTCGATGCTTCGCAGCTTCCCGCGTTGACCGAGGCGATACGGCGGCTGCGCTCGGAGAAGGACTACGAAGCCTTCGCGCAACGCTGGGCCGTGCGCCGCACCAACCCCAAGTTCTGGGCCGTCAGCGACGACGTGCTCGCGCGCTACCGCAGGACGCAGTCGCTGGAAGCCGGCGTGCTCGACTACAACCGGCTGGAGAACCGCTGAGCATTCACCTCGGTTGCTCCAGTGCGCGATGTGTCGCGGGGTGCTGGTGTGCGGGGCGCGCGGTAGCGTGGTGCGAGATGAATCCCGCACCCCGTGCACACCGAATCGAGTCGAAAGGCGAGGTTTCGACCTACGGCCGCCGCGGCCGCTTGCGCCCCGTTTGCAGGGCATCCATCACCGCAGCCTCGGCGCCCACCGACGTCAGCATGTCCTTCGTCAGCACGGCAGTCGTCTGGATGATGCGTGCCACGCAGCCGGTCCAGCCGGTCTGGTGACTGGCGCCCACGCCCGCGCCGGTATCGCCATGGAAGTACTCGTGGAACAGCACCAGGTCGCGCCAGTGCGGATCGTCCCTGAACTTGTGCGCGCTGCCGTTGGCCGGCCGGGCGCCGGAAGCGTCGCGCAGGAAGAGCCGCGTGATGCGCTCGCCGAGTTCGCGCGCCACTTCCATCAGCGTCATCATCCGGCCTGAGCCGGTCGGGCACTCCACGGTGAAGTCGTCGCCGAAATAGGCGTAGAGGCGCAGCAGGGCGGAGAGGAGCAGGAAGTTGATCGGCATCCATACCGGGCCGCGCCAGTTGGAGTTGCCGCCGAACATGCCCGAGTCGGAGTCGCCCGGCACGTAGCCCACGCTGTATTGCACGCCCGCATGGTCGAATACGTACGGATGCTCCAGGTGATGGCGCGACAGCCCGCGAATGCCGTGCGGGCTGAAGAACTCGCCTTCGTCGAGCATGCGCGCCAGCAGGCGCCGCAACTTCTTATCGTCGACGATGGCCAGCATGCGGCGTCCGCCCGCGCCGGGCTGGTCGGGCAGGTGCATGTTGGCCGCCAGTTCAGGATGGCGCATCAGGAACTGGGCAGCGCGCTTGCGGAAATCAGGCAGGCGCTCGAGCGTGTTTTCCTCGAAAACCGCCACCGCCGCCATCGGCAGCAGGCCGACGATCGAGCGCACCTTCAGCCGATGGGCGCTGCCGTCGGGCATTCGCAGCACGTCGTAGAAAAAGCCGTCCTCCTCGTCCCACATCTCGTCGTTGCACTCGCCCAAGCGGTCCATCGCGCCGGCAATCGCCATCGTGTGGTGAAAGAACTTCTCGACGAACTCCTCGTACAGCGGTTCATGCATCGCCAACTCCCCGGCGATGCGCAGCATCTGCTGGCTGAAGAACACCATCCATGCGGTGCCGTCGGCCTGGTCGAGGTAGCCGCCGGTGGGCAAGGGCTTGGAGCGGTCGAATACGCCGATGTTGTCGAGCCCGAGAAAGCCACCTTCGAACACGTTGGCGCCGGTGCGGTCCTTTCGGTTCACCCACCAGGTGAAGTTGACCAGCAGCTTCGAGAAGGCGTATTTCAGGAACTCGATGTCGCCGTCGTCGTCGCGGCGCTCCTTGTCGACGAGGTAGAGCTGCATCGTGGCCCAGGCATGCACGGGCGGATTCACGTCGCCGAAGTTCCATTCGTAGGCAGGCAACTGGCCGTTGGGATGCAAGTAGTCGTTGCGCAGCATCAGGCCGAGCTGCTGCTTGGCGAAGTCGGCGTCGACCATGCCGAGCGGGATCATGTGGAAGGCCAGGTCCCAGGCCGCGTACCACGGGTACTCCCACTTGTCCGGCATCGAGATGATGTCGTCGTTGAACATGTGGCCCCAGTCGATGTTGCGCACGCCCATGCGCCGCCGCGCCTGCGGCAGTTCGGCGCCGGCGCCGTGCTCGTCGAGCCACAGGCCGACGTCGTAGTAGAAGTACTGCTTGGACCACAGCATGCCGGCGAGGGCTTGGCGCATGACGCTCGCGCGGTCCGGGTCGGCGGCGACTGCCGGGGGTGTGATCGACTCGTAGAACGCATCGGCTTGCGCCAGGCGTGTGGCGAACACGGTGTCGAAGTCGGCAAACGTCGAAGCGTCGGGTGCGCGCGTGCCCAGGCGCAGGCGGATGACGCGGGTCTCGCCAGCCGCCAGCGTCAATGCGTGGTGCACTGCCGCCTTGGTGCCCTGTTGCGCCGGATTCACGGCCTGTGCCTCGCGGTGGACGACGAAGTTGTGGAAAGCGTCCTTCACGTAGGGCGAGGCGTTTTGCGTGCCGAACAGGCGCGCGTTGTTGGTCTCGTTCTCGGTGAACAGCAGGGGCGTGTCGGTGTCGCAGGACAGGTAATAGTCGGCGAGCAGTTCCTGGAACAGCGGATCGGTGTGGTGCGCGTGGAGCGCGGCGCGGCCGGGCAGGTCGACCTTCTGCAGCACGGGCTTGGTGCCGCCGCCTGGAGCGACCCATGTGTTGCGGTACCAGAGCGTCGGCAGCACGTGCAACGGCGCGGCGTCGGGCCCGCGGTTGCACACGGTGACGCGCACCAGCACGTCCTCGGGCGCGGCCTTGGCATATTCGACGAAGACGTCGAAGTAGCGGTTCTGGTCGAACACGCCGGTGTCGAGCAACTCGTATTCGGGCTGCAGCCGGCCGCGCTGGCGGTTCGTCTGGATCAGGTCGTTGTACGGATAGGCCGCCTGCGGGTACTTGTACAGGTATTTCATGTACGAGTGCGTCGGCGTCGAGTCGATGTAGAAGTAGCACTCCTTCACGTCCTCGCCGTGGTTGCCTTCCTCGTTCGCGAGGCCGAAGGCGCGCTCCTTGAGGATCGGGTCCTGGCCGTTCCAGAATGCGAACGCGAAGCACAGCACCTGGTGGTCGTCGCTGATGCCGCCAAGGCCGTCCTCGCCCCAGCGGTAGGCGCGCGAGCGGGCATGGTCGTGGGTGAAGTAGTTCCAGGCGTCGCCGCTGTCGCTGTAGTCCTCGCGCACGGTGCCCCACTGTCGCTCGCTGAGGTAGGGCCCCCATTTTTTCCAGTCGGCGGTCTTCGCACGGGCCTCGTCGAGCCTGGCCTGTTCTGCATCGTCGTTCAACGCACACCTCCGGGGACGCTGGGGGAGAAGCCGAGTGTCGCGCAGACGTCGCAGTTCCGCCATGCCTTGCACCAAGGTGCAGGTGCGGCGTCACCACGAGACGAGTGGATATTCGCGCGGGCGAGCGGTAGAACTACGCCACCATGATGATTCGAAGCGAGCGCCCTGCCAATCGGTGCATCGACAGCGGCACCATCGACACGCGCTTCGGCGCCCTGACCTTCGACAACGGCCAGCCGACGCCCGAATCGGTCGAGCATCTCGCGCAGATGCTCACCTTCAGCCGGGCGGTCGAGATCTACCAGCACAACGCCGCGGCGGTGGCGATGTTCCGATTCCGGCAGGGGCTGGCGAATTGCGGCATACGCCAGACCTGCCAGGTGGTGATCTGGAAGACGGTGACGGCAACCTCCGAGAACGTCTACGTGTGCAACTTCCTGGACCTGAAGAACGGGCCGGTCGTGGTCGACGTTCCGCCCGGCGTCGTGGGCATGTTCGACGACATGTGGCAGCGCCCGGTCGGCGATGTGGGGCGCGCGGGGCCCGACGGGGGCAAAGGAGGAAAGTATCTGGTCTTGCCGCCAGGTGAGGAACACGGCCACGACTGGCCGGGCTACTTCGTCCTGCGCTCGCCGACCTATGGCGTCTGGATGCTGCTGAAGCCGGTCGACCCCGAGCCGCTTCGAGCCGTGCAGCGCTTCGCGCGGCTGCGCATCTTTGCGTTGTCGCAAGCAGCGGTCGCGCCTGCGGTGCAGTTCCTCAACCGGTCGGACGGCCCGATCGACACGAGCGCGCCTGCGGACTACCGCTACTTCGAGCAGCTCGGCCAGCTGGTCGAGCAGGAGCTCGCTGAAGCGGTCACGCCGCTCGAGCGCTTCCATCTCTCGCAGATCGGCATGCGCTTCGGGGAGCGCTTCCTGCCGGACGAATCGATGAAGGCCTTGCTCGCGGAGGCTGCCGTGGTGGGGGGCGCGGTGCGGCGCATGAATTGGCACCGGCAGGCGGTCGGCAGAATGCTGGACAACAGCGGCCAGTGACAGCGCATCTTCAGCTGGCAGCCCGCCGGGGGATGGACATGGGCGTGCGTCACGACTCCCGAATTGAAATTCGATGAACCTCTTCATCTTGGATCGCGGGCAAGTTGCAGTGCTGCGCCCCGCGCTGTCGATGGGCATGAACCGTTCATTGGGTGGTGGTGGCGAAGTAGGATTTCATGGCGTTGGTGGTTTCCGCGGAGGCCGCCGCCAGGTGAAGAACGACCCGACCGGATTTTCGAAGGGAACGACGATGCAGACCCTTGTCGCCGCGCGCGCAATGCGCCGCTTCTTGCTGGCCACGACGCTGCTGCTGGCCGCCGCCGCGGCGCATGCCCAGTCGCTCACCTCGTGGAACGACAGCCCGGCCAAGCTGGAGATCCTCAAGTTCGTGGCCGACGTCACCACCGCCGGCTCGCCGACGTTCGTGCCACCGGCCGAGCGCATCGCCGTGTTCGACAACGACGGCACCTTGTGGAGCGAGCAGCCCGTCTACGTGCAGTTGGTCTTTGCCCTCGACCGCGTCAAGGCGCTTGCGCCGAAGCATCCGGAATGGAAAACCACGCCTCCGTTCAGTGCCGTCCTCAAGGGCGACATCAAGGGTGTCGCGGCCACGGGCGAAAAGGGGCTGATGCAGATCCTTGCCGCCACGCATGCGGGCATGACCACCGACGAGTTCTCGAGGACCGTGGCGCAGTGGCTCGCCACCGCGAAGCACCCGAAGTTCAAGCGCCCCTACGATCAGCTTGTCTACCAGCCGATGCTCGAACTGCTCGACTACCTGAGGGCAAACGGTTTCAAGACGTTCATCGTCTCGGGCGGCGGCAATGAGTTCATGCGCGTCTTCGCCGAGCGGGTCTATGGCATTCCGCCGGAACAGGTCATCGGCTCGACCGGAGAGTTGCAACTGCGCGACGGGCCGGATGGCAAGCCGGTGCTGATGCGTCTCGCCAAGATCAACCTGGTCGATGACCACGCGGGCAAGCCCGTTGGCATCCAGCGCTTCATCGGCCGCCGTCCCATCTTCGCTTTCGGCAACTCCGATGGCGACAAGCAGATGCTCGAATGGACGGCAGCAGGACCGGGCCGGCGCTTCATGGGAATCGTGCACCACACCGATGCCGAACGCGAATACGCCTACGACCGCGCATCGTCGATAGGCAAGCTCGACAAGGCGCTTGACGAAGCCAATGCAAGGAACTGGAGCGTGGTCGACATGAAGCGCGACTGGAGCCAGGTGTTTCTGCCGGCGAAGTAGGGCGAGCGGCTAAAGTCGCGACCTCTTCAATCTCTTGTCGCAGCCATGCGCCTTCCGATGCCGCGATTCGCCACGCGCTCCCTCGTCCTCGGCCTGCTTGTGGTCGTCGCCGGCTGTGCATCGCACCCTGCGCCGCGCGTCACCCGGCTGGGCAATGGTGTCTTCCAGTCGCCCTCGCCGCGGGAGGCGGAAGCCTACTGCCGCAATTTCGGCGCACCGATGCGTTACCTCGATCCGAAATTGAAGCCGGGTCCCGACACCGAGGTGACCTACCGCTGCGACTGACCGGCAATGTCGCGGGTTGCCGTGGCTGCATGCCGAGCGTGGGCATGCCGTGCCTCAGGCTTCCCTGGATGGCGTCGCCGGTTCCTCGATCAACAGCAACGGGCGCCCCGCCAGCACCAGCCACGCCGGCAGCATCACCACGCACATCAACGGCAGCAATTCGACGCCGGGAATCAACATGTCGTGGCCGAGGCACCGAACGACGGTGGCAATTTGAAAGTGTTTGTGAACAGCCTTGCGGGTGCAACGGCAGATGTGCTGCTATCCGCGGCGCTTTTTGCGGGCAATGTTTTCCCCGGACTTCGCGGCCGGATCGAGCACTTGCACCTCCCGAGCGACAGGAACTAAACCAAAAGCCAAGTTGCCGCGCGCGGCCCCTTCGGCTTCAATAGCCGGCCTATACGCATAACAGCCATTCAGGGAGCCGAAAAGCCATCGATGCGCATCGGGCGCAGAGGGTCGAGATGATTGAATGTGACTCGTTGGAAGATCGGGAAGATTCGCCGTGCGTTCGCCTCGTCGACGATGACGCGACATTCCGGCGTGCCTTGCACCGTGTTCTTTGCGCCGCAGGCTACAGGGTGGCCGAATACGGTTCCGTCGGCGAGATGCTGCTGGACGGCTTCGGGAGCGCGCCCGGCTGCCTCGTGATGGACATCCACATGCCCGGCCCCAGCGGCCTCGACCTGCAGGAGATGATCGCCACGCAACCGGAGCCGTTGCCCGTGATCTTCGTGACGGCGCAAGCCACGGTCCACGAAACCCTGCGCGCCATGAAGGCCGGCGCGGCGGACTTCTTCTTCAAGCCGGTCGACAGTGCCGCGCTATTGCGGGTCGTGGCCAAGGCCATCGAGGACGATGCGTTGCGCCGCCGTGCGCGGCTGCGGCAGAACGCGTTGCAGGCGCGCTATTCGCGGCTAAGTCCGCGCGAGCGCCAGGTGCTCGACATGGTCGTGAACGGCGCACTCAACAAGCAGATCGGTTGGGAACTGGGTGCGGCGGAACGCACCGTCAAGGCCCACCGTGCCCACGTCATGGAAAAGATGGAAGTGCGCTCGCTGGCCGAGCTGGTGAAGGCCGTGGGCCAGCTTGAATCGACGTTGAAATGAATCACCCCCGAAGCGCCTGCGGCGCCTCCCCCTCGAGGGGGCGATACCAGCGGCCCGGCAAAGCCGGTTCCGCGGTATCCCTGGCATTCGACAGCGCCGGTTTCGTGCGTCGGGGTCCCGCGGTAGCGTCGTGGAAAACTGAAATGGAGCATCCCCGAAACGCGTGCGGCCGGTTCCGGGGGTGCCCACGAACAGACTTCGCATGCTCGTCCTGTTGCATGCGTCGCGCAAGACGCTCCGGCGTCATGGCGCACTGACATGAATCCACTCGGCGCGACGCCGCGTCCCGTCAGCGCCTGAGTACGTCCTGCGCGGACAGCGGTGCGGCGTTGTTGCCCCATGCGCCGCGCACGTAGCTCAGTACCGCGACCACGTCGTTGTCGTCCAGTGCCTGCCGGAACGGCGGCATGCCGTAGGGGCGCGGGTTGCCCGCGGTCGAAGGCAGGAAGCCGCCGTGCCGCACGATCTGGATCAGGTTGATCGGCGAGTCCATCAACACGGCCCGATTGCCGGCAAGGGGCGGGTAGGCCCCCGGTGCGCCTTGGCCCTTGTCGCCGTGGCAGTAAGCGCAGCGCTGGTCGAAGATTCTCTGGCCGGCGGCCATCACGCCAGGGTCGCGGCGGATCGTTTTCGACGATTCGGGTGTGGGGCTGCCGCTGGGGATTGGCAGTGCCTTCAGGTAGGTGGCCATCGCATGCAGGTCGGCCTCGTTCAGGTGCTGCGTGCTGCGATAGACCACGTCGGCCATGGGCCCCATGACCGAGCCGCGCGCGGATCGTCCGGTTTGCAGCAGCGCCACGATCTGCTGCGCGTCCCAATCGGAGAGGCCGGCCTCGCGCGACGACGTGAGCGACGGCGCATACCAGTTCTCCACCGGAATCGATCCACCGGAAAGGCCGCGCTCCTGCTCCGTCGCGCCGAGCACGTTGCGTGCGCCGTGACAGGCGATGCAGTGCGCCAGGCCGTCGACCAGGTACGCGCCACGGTTCCACTCCGCCGGCTTCGAGGCATTGGCGACGAAGGGTTTGGGCGTGAATGAAAGCGCGCGCCACACCGCGAGTGCGGCCTGCATGTCGTAAGGGAAGCGCAGTCGATGCGCATCGTTGGGGCGCGGCGATGCGGCCACGCCTTGCTGCAGGTAGGCATAGATCGCGTCGGAGTCTTCCCGCGTGACCTTGGTGAAGTTGGGGTAGGGAAAGGCGGGGTACAGCAGCCGACCGTCCTTCGACCGGCCGTTGTGCATCGCGCGCCAGAAGTGGGCGGCGCTCCAGTCGCCGATGCCGTGTGCCTTGTCCGGCGTGAGGTTGCTTGAATACACCGTGCCGAACGGGGTGTCGATGGCCACGCCGCCTGCATAGGGCTCGCCGCCGCGCGTGGTGTGGCAGCCCGCGCAGTTGCCGACCAATGCGAGGTAGCGGCCGCGTTCGACCTGTTGCGGCTGGGCGGTGAAGGCAGCGGCCGAATCGGGCAGCGGGTCTTCGTCGCGAAGGTTCAACTTCCAGACGACCGCCGCAAGCACCCCGAGCAATGCCACGAGCGCCAGCAGGAACCATCCAGTGCGCCGCATCACTTCGCCTCCATCCCGCCGCAGGGCAGCGGCAGCGGTGCGGGCAATGCCGCTGCCGCCTTGGTGTTGGCCGGCATCGGCTGCAGCGCGATCCAGCTTGCCACCGCGTTGATGTCGGCGGTCGTCATCTTGCGGCCTATCTCGGCCATGCAATCGGGCGCGAGCGCGTGCCGGTCCTGCGTGAGCCAGGCACCGAGTTGCGACGACACATACAAGCGCGGCAGGCCGACCAACGCAGGGATGGCCGGCTGCACGCCGGTCATCGTAATGCCGTGGCATTGCACGCAAGCCGGGATGCCGCGTGCGGCGTCGCCTTCCAGTGCGAGTTGCCGGCCGCGCTTCAATGAGGCTTCGCTTGCATCGGTGGTCTGCGGCACGGGCGGGTAGGGCAGGTCGAGCCCGGCGAAGTACTCGGCCATCTCGCGCAGGTAGTCATCCGAGAGGTGCCGCACCATCCAGACCATGTCGCTGTTGAAGCGGCGGCCGTCGCGGAAGCTGCGCAACTGGTTGTAGAGGTAGCCGGCCGGCTTGCCCGACAGGCGCGGAAAGTAGCCGGCGCCGGTGGTCGCGCCTTCGCGGCCATGGCAGGCGATGCAGGCGGCCACGCGCTGCGCGATGGTGTCCTCGGGCCCCGCCGCCATCGCCGGAACCGCCACGAGCCCGCAAAAGAGAATCGCGCCCACCCGGCACAAGAGATTTGACATGCCCTGAACTGTGGCCCGAACCGGCCAAAAAGAACAGATGCAGTTCGACCTGATCGGTGCATAGCAGATAGAGTCGGGCGGCCATGAGCCAGACACCGCCCATCAAGCGCTATGAGGCACTCGCCGCCGATATCGAGGCGTCCATTCGCAACGGCACGCTCCGGCCCGGCGACCGCATTCCGTCGGTGCGGCGCACGGGCGAAAGCCGAGGGGTCAGCGCGTCGACGGTGTTCCAGGCGTATTACCTGCTGGAGGCCCGCGGCCTGATTCGCGCCAGGGACCGGTCGGGCTACTACGTGGCGGAAGGCGGACCCCGCGCCGCGCCGCCGGAGGCGGAACTGACGTCGCAGCCCGATGGCGAATCAGTGGCGCTGGACGTGAGCGAGCATGTCTTCAGCATCCTCGAAGCCAGCATGACGCGCGAGGTCGTGCCGTTCGGCTCCGCATTTCCGAGTCCGCTGCTGTTTCCCTTGCCGCGACTGGGACAGCTCATGGCGTCGAGTGCGAAGAAGCTGGACCCGTGGAGCACGGTCGACGACCTCACGCCGGGCAGCGCCGCGCTGCGCCGGCAGATCGCGCTGCGCTACCTGGCCAACGGTGTCAACGTGCCGGCCGACGACATCGTGATCACCAACGGCGCACTGGAGGCGCTCAACCTGTGCCTTGGGGCGGTGACGCGGCCAGGCGATTCGGTCGTCGTCGAATCGCCGACCTTCTACGCTGCCCTGCAGGCCCTCGAACGAATGGGCTTGCGGGCTGTCGAAGTGCCGACGCATCCGCGCGAAGGGATCGAACTGGGCGCGCTGGAGCAGGCCATTGCGCGCCACAGGCCGAGCGCCTGCTGGTTGATGACGACATTCCAGAATCCGCTCGGCAGCCTCATGCCCGCCGCAAAAAAGAAGGCGCTCGTGGAACTGCTCACGCGCCATGGGGTGCCGTTGATCGAAGACGACGTCTACGCCGAGCTGTATTTCGGCGACAAGCAACCCGCACCGGCGAAGGCCTTCGATACCGAGGGGCTGGTGCTGCATTGCTCGTCCTTCTCGAAGAGCCTGGCGCCGGGCTACCGTATCGGTTGGGCTGCGCCGGGGCGCTATGCCCGCAGCGTGGCCCGCCGCAAGCTGACGACCACGCTGAGCACGGCCGTGCCGGCGCAACTCGCGCTGGCCGGCTACCTGGAGCGAGGCGGCTTCGACAAGCACCTGCGCAAGCTGCGGCAGACGCTGGCGACGCAGCAAGCGACATTCGCGCAGGCGCTTGGTCATCATTTTCCGGACGGCACGCGGGCGACGCGGCCGCTCGGCGGGTATTTCATGTGGGTCGAGTTGCCGGCGCAAGTGGATGCGCTGGAGCTTCATCGCCGCGCACTCGGCCACGGCATCAGCGTCGCACCGGGGCCGGTTTTCTCGGCGACGCGAGGCTTCGGCCATCACCTGCGCCTCAACTACGGCCACGCATGGGATGCGCGCAGCGAACGGGCGCTGGCCATGCTGGGCCGGCTTGCGGGAGAGGGCGCGCGCGGATAACGCGCCGGCCGGCGAAAACGCCCTTTCCTGCCGACGGGCGCTACAGTCGGCCGCATGCAAAAACACCTTTCGTCCACCACGGGTGTCCAGCGATTGGGCTACGGCGCAGCGGTCGGCATCGCCGTGGGGCTGCTGCCGTCGCCGCTGCTCAACGGCATGGCCCGCGGGATCCTTGGATGGGTCGTCGGCGTCGCGGTTTACCTCGGGCTGGCCTGGTGGCTGGCGCATACCTTCGATGCGCAACAGACGCGCGAGCGTGCCCAGTCGCTCGACCAGCCCAACCTGCTGCTGCTCTTGATCATGCTGGCCGCCGTCGCCTTCAGCGTGGCGGCCATTGCGATGCTGCTGCAGCAAGTCAAGCTGCTGGCGGGCCTGGAGCGGGCCGTCCACATGGTGCTGGCGCTGGTGGCGCTGGCCGAGTCGTGGCTCATGATCCACACGATCTACGCGTTCCACTACGCGCACCGCTACTACCTGCAGGAAATGGCGCGCAAGCCGGACGACCACGGGCTGGACTTTCCTGGCACCGCGCCGCCCGACTACTTCGACTTCGTCTACTACTCGTACGTGATCGGCATGACCTCGCAGGTGTCCGATGTGCAGATCATCTCGCCGGACATGCGGCGCATCACGCTGATCCACAGCGTGTTGTCGTTCGCGTTCAACATGCTGGTGCTGGCGTTCAGCATCAACGTGGTGGTCGGGGCTTTCTAGAAGGCCGTCGGACTTGAACTTCGCGAGTTCGTGAATTGATCTTCAATTCAAGTTCGTGTCCAGGAACGAGATCGGGATCGCTTCCATCTAGGCCTGCCTGACCGCCGCACGCCGAAACGGCAGCTTCACGACACCGGTCGACAGCGCCACGCCGCAGACGATCACCGCCGCGCACATCAGCATCCACGTGGTGATCGGCTCGCTGAGGAACACCGCGCCGTAGAACACAGCGAACACCGGCACCAGGAACGTCACGGTCAGCGCGCGGGCCGGCCCCGCCATGGCGATGAGGCGGAAGAACAGGATATAGGCCACGCCGGTGCACAGGATGCCGAGGGCTGTCAGCGCGAGCCACGCATGCAGGCTCGGCATGTGCTTGGGCCAGAGCCAGATGGCGGGCAGGGCGAGGAACAAGGTCGCGCCGATCTGGCTGCCCGTGGCCGTGGCCAGCGACGGAATGCCGGCGAGGTAGCGCCTGGTGGCGCTGGCGGAGACGCCGTAGCTCAGGCAAGCGCCCAGACAGGCCACCACGCCCAGCAGTTGTGCGCTGCCGGCGTCTCCCGCGGCGTCGGCGTGCGGCGAGGCGCTGCGGCTCGCCAGCAAGGCCACGCCGACAAAGCCGACGACGAGGCCGACCAGTCGCGAGTTGTCGGGCCGGTCGCGAAACCAGGCCCACGCGACCAGCGCACCGAACATCGGCACCGTGGCATTGAGGACCGCCGCGAGTCCGCTGCTCAAGGTCAGCAGGGCAAAGCAGAACAGCGCAAACGGCAGGCCGGAGTTCGCCACGCCGATGAGCAGGATCGCCTTCCAGTGTTGCGCCAGCGCCGGACCTTGCCGTGCGAGGAAGAGGCAGGGCAACAGGAACAGCGTGGCGATGGTGACGCGCACCGCGGCCGTCGGCAGCGCGCCGAACTCGGCTGCGCCGATGCGCATGAACAGGAACGAAGCGCCCCACAGCGCGGCGAGCAGCAGCAAGTCGACAAGCCAGCGACGCGATTTCCCGGTGGATTGGCTCACAGAGCGCCCTCCAGTGCGAGCAACGCGCTCTTGCGTTCCAGCGAGCCCGCGTAGCCGGTCAAGCCACCGCCGGCGCCGAGCACGCGGTGGCACGGCACGATCACGCTGATCGGATTGCGTCCGACGGCCGCGCCCACTGCGCGAACCGCGGTGGGCCTTCCGATGCCCGCGCCCAGTGCGCCGTAGGTTGTCGTCGTGCCGGGCTCGATGGCGCAGAGCGCTTTCCATACGGCTTGCTGGAATTCGGTGCCGTGCGACAGGTCGAGCGGCAGGTCGAAATCCGTGCGGCGGCCCGCGAAATAGTCGCGTACCTGGGCAGTTGCTTCGCGCAACACCGGATGCGTATCGTCGGCGTACCAGGCGCTCATGTCGGGCAGGTGCTTTTGCCCGTCGAACCAGAAGCCGGCCAGTCCGGCGTCGGTGGCGGCGAGCGTGATGCCGCCAAGAGGGCTGTCGATGTGGGTGCTGTGGATGGCAGCGGGGTTCTTGAATTTCATGATGATTGATGTTCGATGAGGGCGCTCGTTGCATGAGCGGGAGTGTTCGTCGAGGCCGATGGCGGCGAATGCCATGCGCGCAGCACCGCATAGCTGCGCCACGGCCGCCAGCCGAGAGAGGCTTCGTGCGCCGCCTTGGCGCCGGTGACGCCGAGCGCCTTCTGCAGCGCCACGTCGCCGGCGGGAAAGGCATCGGGCCAGCGCAGCGCGCGCATGGCGATGTATTGAGCTGTCCAGTCGCCGATGCCGGGAAGGGCCTGCAGCGCGGCCAGCGTGGCCGGCACATCGGCGCCGGCGTGCAACGCGAGCCGTCCTGCGGCTGTCTCGCGCGCCAACGCCTGCAACGCAGCCTGGCGCTGCTTCACGATGCCAAGCTGGCCCAGCGCATCGCCACTCGCGGCGGCGATCGCCAACGGTGTCGGGAACAAATGGCTCAGCCCCTTGACTGGTGTCTCGATCGGCTCGCCGAAAGCCGCGACCAGCCGCGTGCCCATCGTGCGAGCCGCTGCCACGGTGATCTGCTGTCCCAGCACGGCGCGCACCGCAAGCTCGAAGCCGTCGAGCGTGCCTGGCACGCGCAGCCCGTCGCCTTGCGGAAAATGCGCGTTCAACGCGGCGTTGATGGCAATGGGGTCGGCATCGAGATCGAGCATGCCTCGAACACGGCTGATGACGACCGGCAGCACCGCCGCGAGCGAGTCGCTGACCGAGAGCAGCACCTGCTCGCGTTCGGCATCGAAACGCAGCTGCAGCCAGCCCGCATGGGTGCGTGCGCCCTGCGCGATGCGCAGCGTGCGTGCGAGCACGCCGGTGCCTACGGCCTCGATACCGCCCAATGCGCGCCGCTCGAAGAAGGCAAACGTGGCGGCGGCGTCATAAGGCGGCCGATAACCGAGCCGCACTTCGATCGCCCGGCCCTCGCGGCCGCCGCCGGCGCGCCGCAACGCGCTCGGGTTGAGCTTGTAGTGCGCCAGGAAGGCCGCGTTGAAGCGCCGCACGCTGGCAAAGCCGCTGGCCAACGCCACCTGTGTCATCGGCAGGCTCGTGTCGGCGATCAGTTGCTTGGCCGCGAGCAGCCGGCGTGTCTGCAGGTACTGCAATGGCGAAACGCCGAACTGCGCTTCGAAGATGCGGCGCAAGTGCCGGTCGCTCACACCGAGGCGGGCGGCGATCCGAGCCGCTCCAGGTCCGTCTTCGGCCCACGCATCGGGCTCGTCGATCAGCCGCGCGGCTTGTTGCGCGAGGATGCGCGAGGCGTCTTCGGTCGACCAGCTTGCGGCGCGCGGCGCCAGCTCGGGCCGGCAGCGCAGGCACGGCCTGAAGCCTTCCGCCTCGCACTGCGCCGCGTGCCGGAAAAAAAGGCAGTTCTCGCGGCGCGGCAATTTCACGCGGCACACCGGCCGGCAATAGATGCCGGTCGATGTCACCGCGGTGAAAAACGTCCCGTCGAAGCGCGCATCGTGCGTCTTCATCGCAAGGTAGCAGGCGTCGCTCTCCAGGGCGGGGTCGGACAGGTTTGGCATGGGGGAATGATACGAGCCTGCCATTCTGGGACTGGCCGTTTTCGGACATCATCCCCACCAACCTACGGCCTACAATGCCGTTCGCTTTTTTCAGACCAGCGGGGACTCTTTCATGCAACTCAGCGCTTCGATATTCAAGGCCTATGACATCCGCGGCGTGGTGCCCGGCACGCTCGACGTCGAAGTGGCGGAGGCGCTTGGACGCGCCTTCGGCAGCGCCGCGCGCGCGGCTGGCGAGAAGACGGTGGCTGTCGGACGCGACGGCCGCCTGTCGGGCCCCTCGTTGAGCGCCGCGCTCATCCGCGGGCTGATCGCCACCGGCGTCGAAGTGATCGACGTGGGCGCCGTCACCACGCCCATCCTTTACTACGCGGCGCACACGCTTTGCCGCAGCGGTATCCAGGTGACCGGCAGCCACAACCCGAAGGACTACAACGGCTTCAAGATGATCCTGGCCGGCCGCGCGATCTATGGCGACGAGATCCAGGAGCTGCGCCGCACCATGGAAGCCGGTAACGCGACGCTGGCACCCGGCGGCAGCGTGCGCGAAGTCGATGTGCTGCCGGCGTATGTGCAGCGCATCGTCGGCGACATCAAGCTCGCGCGGCCGATGAAGATCGTGGTCGACTCGGGCAACGGCATTGCGGGCGCATCGGCGCCGGCAATCTTTCGTGCGCTCGGTTGCGAAGTCACCGAACTCTTCAGCGAAGTCGACGGCAACTTCCCCAACCACCATCCCGACCCGAGCAAGCTGGAGAACCTCAAGGACCTGATGGCCGCGTTGAAGAACGGCGACGCCGAACTCGGCCTGGCCTTCGACGGCGACGGCGACCGGCTCGGCATCGTCACCAAGGACGGCCAGAACATCTTTCCCGACCGCCAGATGCAACTGTTCGCGCAGGACGTGCTGTCGCGCGTGCCGGGCGGCACCATCATCTACGACGTGAAGTGCTCGCAGCGCCTCGGCCCGGCGATCGAAGCGGCCGGCGGCGTGGCCATGATCTACAAGACCGGCCATTCGCTCATCAAGGCGAAGATGAAGGAACTCGACTCGCCGCTCGGTGGCGAGATGAGCGGCCACATCTTTTTCAAGGAGCGCTGGTTCGGCTTCGACGACGGCACCTATGCCGGTTGCCGCCTGCTCGAGATCCTCAGCAAGAGCCCCGACGCCAACGCCGTGCTCAACGGGCTGCCGACCAGCTTCTCGACGCCTGAACTCAACGTGGCCTGTGCCGAAGGCGAGCCGCACGGCCTGGTCGAAACGCTGGTGAGCACTGCGCGCTTCGATGCGCCTGCCAAGGTCTCGACCATCGACGGCCTGCGCGTCGACTGGCCCGATGGCTTCGGCCTGATCCGCGCATCGAACACCACGCCCGTGCTGGTGATGCGCTTCGAAGGGCAGACCGATGCTGCGCTGCATCGCATTCAGGAGACGATGCTGACTTTGCTGAGGACAGTGAAGCCCGACGCCAGGCTGGCCGAAGCCGCCCATTGATCAAGACGAAGAAGAACCGGAATCACGTGCGTTCGTTGTCCCTGCGCCTGTACGGCATTGCTACCCGATTGATGCAGCCCTTGCTGCGCCGCAAGCTGCGCCGCCGTGCGGTGGCCGAGCCTGGCTACGCCGTTGCGGTGGAAGAACGCTTCGGCCACTACCCGACGACGCCCGGCGGCACCGACTGGTGCTGGATCCACGCGGTCTCGCTGGGCGAGGCGCGTGCCGCAGCCATCCTTATCGAGGAACTGCGACGCCAGGCGCCCGGCATCCGGCTGCTCCTGACGAACGGCACCGCGACGGGCCGTGAAGAGAGCGCCAAGCAATTGCGCCCGGGCGACGTCCAGGTGTGGCAGCCCTGGGATACGCCTGCGGCCGTTGCGCGCTTTCTCGACCGTTTCTCCCCGCGCATCGGTGTGCTGATGGAAACCGAAGTCTGGCCCGAGATGACGGCCGCCTGCGCCGAGCGCCGCATTCCGCTGGTGCTGGCCAACGCGCGGCTCAACGCCAAGTCGCTGGCGTCGGCCGAGCGTTTCGGATGGCTGGCGCGGCCTGCCTATTCGTCGCTGACGGCGGTGTGGGCACAGACCGAGGCCGACTCGCATCGACTCGTGTCGCTGGGCGCCAAGGTGACGGGCATCTTCGGCAACATGAAATTCGATGCCGCGCCGGACACGCGCCAACTGGCTGCGGCCGCCAACCTGCGGGCCAAGCTTCCCAAGCCAGTCATCGTGTTCGCGAGTTCGCGTGACGGCGAGGAGCAGCAATTGCTGGAAGTCCTCAAGCGCTTCGGCGCGACGGCGCCGGTGCCGCCCCCTCAAGCGGCGATCAAGTCGATTGCCAAACGCGTGCATGACGTGCAATGGATGATCGTGCCGCGGCATCCGCAGCGCTTCGACGAAGTGGCGGCGCTGGTGGAAGCCAACGGCTTTGCCGTCGCGCGCCGCAGCGCGGCCGGCGAGGACCAGGGCGACGCCGAAATCTGGCTCGGTGATTCGCTCGGCGAGATGGCGCTGTACTACGGACTGGCACATGTGGCGCTGCTTGGCGGCAGCTTCGAGCCACTGGGAGGGCAGAACCTGATCGAAGCCGCTGCCTGTGGCTGCCCGGTCGTCATGGGCACATCGACCTTCAACTTTGCCGAGGCGGCGGATCTGTCGCTCGTCGCCGGTGCATCGCTGCGCGTCAATGACATGGCGCAGGCTGTAAAAGCTGCGCTGCTGCTGGTGGCCGACCCGGCGCGCCACGACGCGATGGTGCAGGCCGCGCTGGCGTTCTCATCCTCCAATCGCGGCGCGGCACAGCGCACGGCCGAGGCCCTGCTGGCGATTGCGGAGCCGACGGAGCCGGGGCTTCAAGACTGAGCCCCGAGGCTTCAGGCAAGTCCGGCGGCGTGAATATTTCGTCCTTTCAGGCTTGTGATCCGACAGCCGCTGGAAATGCGCGCTCCAGCAGCGCGGCAACGTCGAGCTTGCGCGTATCGACCGCGCCGACGACGCGGCCCCATTGCGGGTCCAGTCGCGTCGTGATGAAGCCTTCTGCCACGAAGGCCGGCGCGGTCGTGCGCAGCAGCGTTGCCTGTGCCACCAGCACCAGCCGTTGCGTGAACTGGCGCCCGAGCGCTTCGAGCTGCTCGGGCGGTTGCTGCAGCATCTCGCCGAGGGCTTTCAGCTCTCCGGTGATGCGGACGTCGCCGTTCGCGTCGCCGGCCAACTCCCGCAGCAAGGCGTGCGCTCCTTCCGGTTCGCGGCCGATGCCGCGCATCACGTCAAGGCACATCACGTTGCCGGAGCCTTCCCAGATCGAATTGACCGGTGCCTCGCGGAACATGCGGGCCATCGGGCCGTTCTCCACGTAGCCGTTGCCGCCAAAGATTTCCATGGCTTCGCCCGACACTTCGACCGCGCGCTTGCAGACCCAGAACTTGGCCGCCGGTGTCATCACACGTTTCCAGAAGCGCTGCGCTGGTTCTTCGCCATGCTCGAAGGCTTCTGCCAGGCGCATCGACATCGCGAGCGCGGCTTCGCTTTCAAGCGCCAGGTCGGCCAGCACGGCGCGCATCAGCGGCTGCTCGGCCAGCAGGCGGCCGAAAACCTTGCGCTTGCGCGCATAGGCCACGCCCTGGACGACGGCCTGGCGCAGGAATGCGGCGCTGCCTACGACGCAGTTCAGGCGCGTGAAGGTGGCCATCTCGATGATGGTCGGAATGCCGCGGCCTTCTTCGCCCATCAGGATGCCGAGCGCGTCCTGGAACTCGACTTCGCTGCTGGAATTGCTGCGGTTGCCGACCTTGTCCTTCAGCCGCTGGATCTGCACCGGGTTCTTGCTGCCGTCTGGCCGCCAGCGGGGCACGAAGAAGCAGGAGTGGCCGCCTTCGGCCGTGCGTGCCACCACGAGATGGGCGTCGCTCATCGGCGCCGAGAAGAACCACTTGTGGCCGCGGATCAGGTACTCGCCACCGCGCCCGCCGGCGCCGACCGGGGTGGCCGTGGTGGTGTTGGCGCGTACGTCGGAGCCGCCTTGCTTTTCGGTCATGCCCATGCCGATCCAGATCGACTTCTTCTGTTCCATCGGCACGTCGCGTGGGTCGTATTCGTTGCTCATCAGCCTGGCGCCGTACTTCTCCCAAAGGGCAGGCTCTTTCCGGATGACCGGGATCGCGGCCTGCGTCATCGTGGCCGGGCACAGCACGCCGGCTTCGACCTGGCCATTCAGGTAGAAGCCTGCGGCCCATGTGGCCCAGCGGCCGCGCTGCGTCTCGTCGCGGAACGGCAGCGAGATCAGGCCCTCGCCGCGATAGAGGGCCATGAGCCGGTGCCAGCTCGGGTGGAATCCGACGCTGTCGATGCGGCGGCCGCGCGCGTCGTAGGCGTCGAATTCGGGCTTGTATTTGTTCGCGTCGGCACCGAGCTGCCAAGTCTCGGCCTGTCCCAGCGTCTCGCCGAACGATGTCATTTGCGGCGTGGCCCAGTCGGCGCCAGCGCGTTCCAACGCTTCCTGCAGCGGCGCATCGGTCATGAACAGGTTGTAGTCTTGCAGTTCATCGAACTGGTTGCTGACCTCGTGTGTTTGCCAGGACATTTGCCGCCTTTGCCTTGTGATTGAGTTGCGACAAGTCTAGGGAAAATGGTGCGCGGGGATGTTCAGGTTCGGGCCTTCGCGCGCAATGGCGCTTCGAGGACGATTCCCAAGGCGTGACGAGGGAAAGCCTGCGCGCACGCCACGGGTTTTCAGACCGCTTTCTTCCGCGCTTGTTCAGGTTTTGCCCGCGCCGCAACGCGACGCGATGCGTTCCAGATAGGCATGCAATGCGTCGCGCGCCTGCTGTTCGAGTACGCCAAGGTCGGGCTTGCGGGTCGCGCGGATGTGGGTGGTGGCGAACAACTCGTACAGGATGGCCTGGCTCACCAGCGCGGCCTCCTGCTTCGGAAAATCCGGCGGCAGTCCGGTGCTCGCGTCGAACACGTGAACCCATTCATCGATGAATTGCCCGTACATCTTCCGGTAGGCCTCGGGGCCGGAAAGATGCCGTTCCAGCAGAAAGTGCACGCCCCATTCCTGCGGGCGCTCGCGCACGGCGGCGAGCTGAGATTCGAGCACGGCGTCGACAACTTCAGGCAGCGGCCGCCCGGTAAGGCGATTCACCGCTTCGCGCATCGACTGCAGCAGCGCCTTGCTCCTCAGGTGAATGCAGGTGCGCGCCAGTTCGTCCTTGCTGGCGAAGTATTGGTAGAAGCTGCCGAGGCCGGTGCCGGCCACCATCACGATCTCACGGATCGTCAGTTGCGCGTATTCACGCTCGACCAGAAGCTGAACAAAGGCTTCCTGCAGCGCGCGCGAAGTTTGCTTCGAGCGCGCCTGGAGCGGCCTTCTCCGCTTCGGCGGGGCAGGGGGGCGCGGGGCGGTTGGTTTCATGCGTCGCGAACGTGAACACCGGGATAGCGGCAGCAGCCTAGAATTTTTTCATCCTTTCAGTGGCCGTCCAAGCGAAGGCCGAATCCAGCGAACCATGATCCCAACCGCTTCATCATCCGGCCCCTCGGCAGTCTACGAACGCGAGGCAGGCACATGGCTGCCGACTGAACTCTCGCGCGGCCCGTGGGACCCGCGAGCCCAGCACGGCGGCGCGCCGAGCGCGCTGCTGGCCCATGTTGCCGAAGGCGCGGCGCCCGCTCCGGGTTGGCGCGTGGCGCGCATGAGCGTGGAACTGGTCAAGCCGGTGCCCGTGGCGCCGCTGCGTACGCACTGCAATTTACAGCCGGGTCGGTCGACGGCGCGCGTCACGATCGACATGCTCGCGGGCGATGTGCTGGTTGCGCGCGGCCATGCGTTGCTGGTGCGCGGGGACCCATTGACGTTGCCGAGGGACCTCCCTGGGGGTTGGTCGCCTGTGCGCCTGGACCGCCTGCCCGCGGAATGCAGCGACAAGGTGCGAATTCCGGGGCTGCCCGACGGAACGTCTTTTCATCGCACTGCCATGGAGACGCGCGTCGCGCAAGGCGATCCGTCAAGGCCTGGCCCGTCAGGCGCCTGGTTTCGCCTGGCCGTGCCGCTGGTGCAAGGCGCGCCGACGTCGCCGGCCATGCGTGCCGCAGCGGCGGCGGACTTCGGCAATGGACTGAGCTGGGTGCTCCCGGTCAACCGCTACCTGTTTTCCAATGCCGACCTCAGCCTGCACCTCTATCGTGAGCCGGTCGGGGAATGGATCGGGCTTCTTTCCGAAACCCAGGTGGACGGCGGCGGCACAGGCATCGCCACCTCGCGCCTGTTTGACGAGAGCGGCGCCATTGGCATCGCGGTCCAGACGCTGGTGCTGCGCGAACGCGCACCGGCGGGCGCTGCGTGATGCCTTCCTGATGACTCGACGCTCGACACAAATCAGTTTCTCACCACGCTATCGCGCGATCGCGCGATCGCGCGACCCGCGACGCATGAAGCCAGGACGAGCACGGCGAAGTCTGTTCGTGGGGCACCCGCGGAACCGGCTTTGCCGGACCGCCGGGTGCGCCCCCTTGAGCCAGGACGAGCACGGCGAAGTCTGTTCGTGAGCACCTGCGGAACCGGCTTTGCCGGGCCGCCGGGTGCGCCCCCTTGAGGACCCTTGAGGGGGAGGCGCCGAAGGCGCTTCGGGGGTGTTTTATTTCACCGGCGGATTGACCACCGGCGGCGGCATGGTGATCGGCTGCTGCGGCAGTGGTGTCGCGCCGGGTATCGTGTTCGACGGCACGGGCACCGGGCTGATGGTTGCGGCGGAAGGCACGTTGGGCGAAGCGCCTGCCGCGGCGCTGCCGGCCTGCGCGAGCGTGGCGTTGATCGGCTGCAGGTCGTTGGGCGTCAGCGTGCCGTTGGCCTGGCGCAGCTTCAGGTTGCCCAGCAGCACGTTGTAGCGTGCCAGTGCCAGGTCGCGCTTGGTCTGGTAGAGCTGGCTCTGCGAATTGAGAACGTCGATGTTGATCCGCACGCCGACCTGGTAGCCCAGCCGGTTGGCATCGAGCGCGCTCTGGCTGGAGGCCTCCGCCGCCTCCAATGCCTTGACCTGGCCCGCGCCCGACACCAGGCCCAGGTAGGCCGCGCGCGTGGCCTGGTTGACGCTGCGCCGCGCGTTGTCGAGGATGGAGCGCGACTGGTCTTCGAGTGCCAGCGTTTCCTTGATGCGGTTCTCGGTGGCGAAGCCTGCGAACAGCGGCAGGTTGAACACGACGCCGACGGTGCCGGCGTTGATGCGCGACTTGCCGAGCACGGTGGTCGTGCCCTGCGGGTTGTTGGTGACGTTGTAGCCGGCCTGCAGGTCGAGCGTGGGCTTGTGGCCGGCCTCGGCCTTCTTCACTTCGAGCCCGGCCACGTCGACGCCGAGCTTGGCCTGGATGATCAACGGATGCACGGCGTCGGCCTCCGCCACCCAGGCGTTGATGTCCGCCGGCTGCAATGCCGGCAGCGTGACCGGCGCGGCCAGCGGCGTCGGCGTCGTGCCGATGCGGCCGACCAGCTGGTCGAGCGCGAGCATCTTGACCTGCAGGTCGTTCTCGGCGGCAATCTCTTGCGCGATGACCAGGTCATAGCGGGCTTGCGCCTCGCGCGTGTCGGTGATGGTCGCGGTGCCGACCTCGAAGTTGCGCTTGGCCGATGCCAGTTGCTCGGCCGTGGCCACTTTCTGCGCGCGCACCAGCGCCAGCGTGTCCTGGCTGGCGAGCACGTCGAAGTAACCCTGGCTCACGCGCACGATGAGGTCTTGCTCGGCCGCGGTCAACGTGGCCTGCGCGATCTCGGCCTGGCGCTTGCCTTGCTCGTAGGTGGCCCAGTTGGCGGGGCGGTAGATCGGCTGCACGGCGTTGATGCCGCCTGCCTCGGTGTTGATCTTGCGCGAGACGTCGGCCTGCGGCGTGTCGACGGTGCCGACGGTATGCACGGCGCTGCCCGACAACCCCACCGCCGGCAGGATGCCCGCCTTGGCTTGCGCGGCGCGCGCGATGCTGGCGTCGTACTGTGCGCGTGCCGCCTGGTAGGTTGCGTCGTATCCGCGCGCTGCGTCGAAGAGTTCGATCAGGCTCTGGCCATGAGCCGGGAGGGAAAGCGCCAGGAGCAATGAGGCAGGAAGTGGAAGCAGCCGGGGCCAGAGGGGCATTGAAGGTCCTGGAAATAATCTGCGCGGGCGAGGCGTCAGTAGCGGGGGACAGCGGGGTCGTGCTGGATCGACCACGCATTGATGCCGCCCGACACGTTGGCCAGCGCATCGAAGCCGTTCTGCGCCAGGAACATGGCCACGCGCTGGCTGCGCGCGCCGTGATGGCAGAGGCAGGCCACGCGCTGGCTCGGATCGAGTTCGGCCAGGCGGCCGGGTATCTCGTTCATGGGAATGGTCACGAGCTTGAAGCCGGCCGGCATGACGCTGGCCGTCTCCCATTCCCAGGGCTCGCGCACGTCCAGCAGCACCGGCGCCGCGGCCGGGTCGGCGGCGAACCACGCGGCGAGCTGGGTCGGGGTGACTTGATCGATCATGGAATGCTTTCGGCCGCGCTCAGAACGCGAAGCGCGAGGGCTCGGGGAAGTTCAGCAGGCGCGGCGCCACCGTGTCCCAGGGCTGGGCGGTGCTCCACTGGCCTTCGCTGAGGCGCGTGACGATGTGCATGCGCATCATGGGTTCGTCGCCGACGATCGCGGCCAGGCGGCCGCCGATCTTCAGCGAGCCCAGCAGGTTCTGCGGAATCTTCGCGACCGAACCGCTCAGCACGATCACGTCGAAGCTGGGGCCACTGGGCAGCGGCTTGGCGCCGTCGGCCACGCGCACTTCGACATTGCGCACGCCATTGCGGCGCAGCGTCTCGGCGGCACTGGCGGCGATCGCGGGATTGATCTCGAGCGTCAGCACGCTGGCCGCGCAGTTCGCGAGCAGGGCAGCCATGAAGCCGGAGCCCGTGCCGATCTCGAGCACGGTTTCGTTTTTCTTCACTTGCAGGTCGTTGAGCGTGCGGGCCTCGATCTTGGGCGCCAGCATGATTTCGCCGGGCACGCTGCCGTCGCCAAGCGGCAGTTCCATGTCGAAGAACGCCAGCGTGCGGTGCGCTGCGGGCGTGTAGTCTTCGCGATGGATCTCGTTGAGCAATTCGAGGACAGCCGGGTCGTGCACATCCCAGGGGCGGATTTGCTGCTCGATCATGTTGAAGCGCAGGTGTGCAAGCGTGGGATTGGCGTTGGGGTTCATGGTCTTTCTCGGTCGGGTCAGGACAAGCCTTGAATTTTAGGTGTGGCGTCCACCGGGGTGGCCGGCGTACCCTGCCATTTGCGCCGCGCCCAGTTGGCGAGGTCGTCCATGTAGCAGTACACGACCGGCACGACGACCAGCGTCAGCAGCGACGAGGTGATCACGCCGCCGATCACCGCCTGGCCCATCGGCGCGCGCTGCTCGGCGCCTTCGCTGAGTGCAAATGCGAGCGGCACCATGCCGAAGATCATGGCAAGCGTGGTCATCAGGATGGGCCGCAGCCGCACGCGGGCCGCGAGCAGCAGGGCTTCGGCGCGGGGCAGTCCGGGCACGGTCGTGCCGTCGTCGGCCAGATGCGGCGCACGCGCGCGGATCGCGAAGTCGACCAGCAGGATCGCGTTCTTGGTGACAAGGCCCATGAGCATCACGATGCCGATGATGGAGAACATCGACAGCGTCGAATGGAACATCAGCAGCGCCAGTACCACGCCGATGAGCGTGAGCGGCAGCGCGGTCATCAGCGCCATCGGCTGCAGGAAGCTCTTGAACTGGCTGGCCAGGATCATGTAGATGAAGATGATCGCGAGCGCCAGCGCGGAGACCGCATAGCCGAACGACTCCTGCATGTTCTTCGTCGAGCCGCTGAACTGGTAGCCGTAGCCGGGCGGGAACGCGATGCCGTCGAGCGCGGTGCGGATGTCGGCCGAGACTTCGCCGGCCGAGCGCAGGTCGTTGTTGGCGTTGATCGCGACCTCGCGGGCGAGGGCGCGGCGGTTGATCTGGTTGGGCCCGGTCGATTCGCGCACGTCGGCCACCTGCTGCAGGCGCACGATGCGGCTGCTGCCGTCGGCGTTGGCGCCCATGGCCGTGCTTACGAATGGCAGGCGGGCGAGGTCGCCGGGCGCATTGCGCACTTCGGGGGCGAGGCGCACGTTGACGTCGTAGGTCTGGTCGTCCGGTGCGCGCCAGTTGCCGACCGTGGTGCCGGCCACCAGCGTGCGCAAGGCGGCGGCGATCGGCGCCACGCCAAGGCCCAGGTCCGACGCCGCATCGCGCTTGACCACCACGCTCACCGTGGGCTTGTTCGGCTTCAGGCTGGAGTCGAGGTCGACCAGTCCGGGAATGGTGCGGATGCGTTCGGTGACGAGCTTGGAGAGGCGCTCCAGTTCCTGCAAATCAGGCCCTTGCAGCGAGAACTCGATGGCCTTGTTGCCGCCGACCGAATCGCGCAGGCCGACGTGCGTGACGGTGATGCCGGGCACCGCGCGCAGCTTCTCTCGCAGCACGGCCGACATCTGGTCGACACTGCGGCTGCGCGCCTTGCGATCGACCAGTCGCACGTAGATGCTTGCGTAGATCTTGCCCTGCGCATCGCCGGTGTTGATGGTGCTGAGCGTGTAGCGCACCTCCGGCATGTCGCGCAGGATGCCTTCGACCTGTTTCGCCTTGGCTTCCGTCACTTCGAGCGACGAGCCGACGGGTGTGTAGAAGTTGATCGCGGTCTCGGAGAAGTCGGCCTTGGGCACGAACTCGGTCCCCAGCAACGGCACCATGAAGATGCTGCCGACGAAGATGCCGAACGCTGCCAGCACCGTCGCGAGCTTGTGCTGGAGGGACCAGCGCAGGATGGCCTGGTAGCCCTCGGCCATCTTCTCGGTCGCGTCGTCGAACCAGCCGGTGACGCGGCCGATGGTCTTGTCGTAGATCGTGACGCGCGGCCCGCGCTTGCCGTGCTTGTCGATGGCCGGGTCATGCCAGAGGCTGGAGAGCATCGGGTCGAGCGTGAAGCTCACGAACATCGAGATGAGCACGGCCGCCACGATGGTGATGCCGAACTCGTGGAAGAACTTGCCGATGATTCCGCCCATGAAGCCGATCGGCATGAACACTGCGACGATCGACAGCGTGGTGGCCAGCACCGCCAGGCCGATCTCCTGCGTGCCGTCGAGCGCGGCCTTGTACGGCGCCTTGCCCATCTGCACGTGGCGCACGATGTTCTCGCGCACCACGATCGCGTCGTCGATCAGCAAGCCCACGCACAGCGACAGCGCCATCAGCGTGATCATGTTGATGGTGAAGCCGAACATCTGCATGAACCAGAAGGTGCCGATCAAGGCGATCGGCAACGTCAGGCCGGTGATGACCGTCGAGCGCCACGAGTTCAGGAACAGGAACACGATCAGAACCGTGAGCAATGCGCCTTCGATCAGCGTCTGGCGCACGTTCTGCACTGCCACGCGAATGGAGCGCGACGCGTCGGCGATGGGCTCCAGCTTCACGCCCGGCGGCAGTTGCGACTTGATGTCGGCAATGGCCTTGACGAGGCCGTCGACCACTCCGATGGTGTTTTCGTCCTGCGCTTTCTGTATCGACAGCAGCAGCGTGCGCTGGCCGTTGTAGAGGGCGAGGGTGTCGAGTTCCTGCGCGCCATCGGAAACACGCGCCACCTGGTCGACGCGAATCGGCGCGCCGGTCTTGCGGGCCACGATGATCTTGCCGAAGTCCTCCGGCCGCTCCATGCGCGCGTCGATCTGCACTACGCGGTCTTGCTCCGGCGAACGAACCGCGCCCACCGGCAGCGCCTGGTTCTCGTTGCGCACGGCATTCACCACCTGGTCGGCGCTCACGCCGAGCGATTCCATCGCGCCCGGATTCAGATAGAGGTTGATCTCGCGCTTGGTGCCGCCCACCAGCGTGACCGAGCCGACGCCGCGCACGTTTTCAAGACGCTTCTTCAGCACCTGGTCGGCCCAGTTGGTCAGCTCGATGGCGCTCGGCTGGCGCTGCGCGGAGGCGTCCGGCAGCACGGCCACCGACCAGACCGGGCGCGAAGCCGGGTCGAATCGCAGCACGCGCGGATCCTTCACTTCATCGCGGAACAGCGGGCGAACGCTGGCGACCTTCTCGCGCACGTCGTCGGCCGCCTTGCGCCCGTCGACATACAGCTGGAACTCGATGATGACGACCGACTGGCCCTCGTAGCTGCGCGAAGTGAGGTTGTTGATGCCGGCAATCGAGTTGACGCCTTCCTCGAGCTTCTTGGTGACTTCGCTCTCGACGATCTCGGGCGAGGCACCGGGGTAATCGGTGATGACCACCACCACCGGGAAGTCGATGTTGGGGAACTGGTCGATCTGCAGCCGCTGGTACGAGAAGATGCCGAGCACCACCAGTGCCAGCATCAGCATGGTGGCGAAGACGGGATTGCGCAGGCTGACGCGAGTGAACCACATGGCCGGGCCTGCCGATCAGGGCGCCGAGCGCGCGGCGCCCGGTGCGGCAGGGGCCGTGGATGCAGCGGACGCAGCGGTTGCAGCGGTCGCACCACTCGCGGCGGGTGTCGCGGCGGGCGGCTTGGCGGCTTCGGCCAGCTTCACGCGCGTGCCTTCCCGCAGCGGGCCGACGGTTCCGGCGACCACCAGCGCGCCGTCTTCGACCCCGGTGACCGCCACCAGCGTCTGTCCCTCGAACCGGCCGCGCGGTCCGGTTTGCACCTGGCGGTAGGCGATACGGCCGTCGACCACGGTTTGCACATAGGGCGCAGGCTTGTCGATGCGCACGGCGGTGAGCGGCAGCGCCAGTGTGGTGTTGCGGCCCACGTCGATCGTGCCTTGTGCAAACAGCCCCTGGCGGAATCCGGTGTTGCTGTCGAGTCGCAGGTAGACCAGCACGCTGCGGCTGCCGGCCTGCGCGCTCGGGTTCACGCGGACCACGCTCGCGCCGACATTGCGTTCGGCCGACGCCGTGCTGGCCATGCCGGCGGTGCTGCCTTCGATCTGCAGCGAGGCGCGCTGGCCGACGCGCACCGACACCGAATCGGCCGCCGACAGCGTGGCCTCGACCTCGATGCGGCTCAGGTCGACCACTTCGAGCACGCGGCCGTCGATGGCGACGCGCTCGCCAGGTTGCGCAAGGCGCGCCGCGACCTGACCGGAGATCGGGCTCTTGAGCACGGTGTCGTTCAGCGACTTGCGCGCCACGTCCACGGCGGCGAGGGCGGCACGATGCGTGGATTGCGCGGCATTGAGGGTCGACTGCGAGGTGTCGAGCGCGTTGCGGGAGATGAAACCCTGGTCGACGAGCGCCTTGTTGTTGTCGAGCGTGCGTTGCGCCATCTCGGTTTGCGCGCGGGCCGAATCGGCCTGCTCCTGCGCCTGCTGCACGCGGAAGTTGTATTCGACAGGGTCGATGCGCGCGACGACCTGTCCGGCCGTGACGGTGTCGCCTTCGCGCAGCGTAAGGCCCATCAGTTCACCGGCGACACGCGCCTTCACCACGGCGGAATCGACCGCGCGCAGCGTGCCCGAGACCGGCAGCGTCTGAATCAGTTCGCGCGGCGCGGCGCGCACGACCTCCGAAGGCGTCAGCACCACTTCTGTTTCGGCGGGTTGGGCCGCGGAGGCGATGGCCGCCTGCTGCGCCTTGCGCGCAGACAGTGCGCGCAGCACGCCGCCGGCAATCAGAAACAACACCAGTGCGGCAAGCAGCCAACGGAGCCAGCTTTTTTTCACGAGGCGCTCCCGGCCGGCGCGCACAGGCCGCTCAAGAGGGTTTCGGCTTGCATCGCGATGTATTGTTCGGGGTCGAGAGCGATGCTCGGCGCCATGCAGATGTTGCTTGAGTGTTTGGACAGCATGAGAAAAATCATGGGGGCGACGATGGTGTAGATCGCCATGTCGATGTCGAGCGGCCTGAATTCGCCGCGCTCCACGCCACGCCGGAACATGCGGCGAAGCAGATCGTGGCCGGGCATCACCACTTCGGCCTGGTAGAACGCCGCCAGCTCGGGGAAATTGCTGCCCTCGCTCATCATGAGCTTGGTGATGCCCGAGAGCCGGGTCGCCCCGATGCGTTGCCACCAGAGGCGCATGACGTGGCGCAGCATGTCGGGCGTGCTGCCCTCGAAGGCCTCGAACTCCTTGTTCCAGCCCGTGAAATGGCCGGAGAGGTTCTCCCTTACCACGGCCTTGAAGAGCTCTTCCTTGGTCGGGAAGTAGAGGAACAGCGTGCCCTTGGAAACGCCGGCACGCGCCGCCACTTCTTCGGAGCGCGTGGCGGCAAAGCCTTTTTCGACGAACAAGTCGAGCGCGGCGTCCAGCAACTCGCCCGGACGGGCTTCCTTGCGGCGTTCGCGCTTGACGCTCACCGTGCGTAGCTTGGTGGCAAGAAAACTCGGGGACGGCATCGAGAAAACGTTAATGACTGACGGGTTAGTAATGTAGTCACCGGCGCTCCGAGCGTCAAGCCGCCACAATGCCACCCTGCTTCTTTTGCAACATTCAGGACTCAAAAAATGTCTTCTGCGACTGAATCGATCGTGCTGGGCGGCGGCTGCTTCTGGTGCACCGAGGCGGTGTTCGACCGCGTGCAGGGCGTGACCGACGTCGAGTCGGGCTATTGCAACGGCTCGGTGGTGAATCCGAGCTACGAGCAGGTGTGCACCGGCCGAACCGGCCATGTGGAAGTGGTCAAGGTCGAGTTCGACACCGCGCAGATCTCCCTGCGCGAGATCCTCGAGATCTTCTTCGTGGTGCACGATCCGACCACGCTGAACCGCCAGGGCAACGACACCGGCACGCAATACCGCAGCGGCATCTACACCATCACCGACGCGCAGCGAGAGGTGGCGCAGTCGGTCATTCGCGAGATCACCGAAAGCAAGACCTACCGCTCGCCCATCGTCACCGAGGTGGAGCCGCTGTCCAACTATTCGACGGCCGAGGACTACCACCAGGACTACTTCAAGAACAACCCGAACCAGGGCTATTGCGCCTTCGTGGTCGGGCCCAAGGTCGAGAAGTTCCAGAAGACTTTTGCGAGCAAGCTCAAGCACTGAGTGTGGATGCGACCGTCATTTCCTCGCTGCTGCCGGTCGTTGTGCTGATCGCGGCGGGGTATCTGGCGGGCAAGCGCGGCTGGATCGGCGGCAAGTCGGTGAAGGACTTGTCCAATCTGATTTTCATGCTGCTCGCGCCGGCGCTGCTTTTTCGTTCGATGAGCACCGTGCATGTCGAGCAACTGAGCCTGCGGCCGGTGGCGGCCTACTTCCTTGCGGCCGGGCTGATCTTCGCGGCGATGATGCTCTGGCGCGGTTTCAACCGGACGGCCGCCGTGCTGGCATTGGCCAACACCTACAGCAACACCGTGATGATCGGCATCGCGCTGGTCGGACTCGCCTATGGGCCGAATGGCATGGTGGTACTGCTGACGCTGATTTCGCTGCACTCGCTGGTGCTGCTGACCAGTGCGACCGTGGTGCTGGAACTCGCGGTGGCGCATGAGCATGCCGCCCTCAGCGGTGTGGGCCGGCAAGACCGCTCGGCCATCCTGCGCACCCTCGGCCGTGCCTTGCGCAGCGCGATCATTCATCCGGTGCCGCTGCCGATCATCGCGGGGCTGCTGTTCGCGCAAACGGGCTGGACGCTTCCCGAAGCGATCGACACGCCGATCCGCTTGCTGGGCCAGGCGTTCAGCCCCGTGGCGCTGGCGATGGTCGGCGTGACGCTCGCGTTGACGCCGGTGGGGCAGCACTGGCGCGGCGCGCTGGTGCAGGCCCTGTTCAAGAACGTGGTGCATCCGCTCCTGACGGCCGCCCTGGGCTGGGTGCTGGGCCTGCGCGGACTGCCGCTCGCGGTGATGGTGGTGGCCGCGGCGCTGCCGATGGGCGCCAACGTGTTCCTGTTTTCGCAGCGCTACCAGGTCGCGGAAGAACTGGTCACTGCGAGCGTGGTGGTGTCGACGGTGCTGGCGCTGGTGACGCTCTCCGCCGTGATGGCGCTCGTCGGCTATCTTTGAAGGAACTCAGGGCGCGAGCCGTTCACGTCGCCAGTTCCCGTCTTCGCGGCGATAGCGCAACCGGTCATGCAGCCGGCTTGCGCGCCCCTGCCAGAACTCCCACCGATCCGGCACCAGCCGATAGCCGCCCCAGTGCGGCGGCCGCGGCGGCGAGAGAAGATATTTGGCAGCGGCGACCGCCGCGTTCTTCACCAGCACCTGCCGCCCTTCGATGACCTGGCTCTGCGGGCTGGCCCAGGCGCCGATGCGCGAGTCCAGCGGGCGGCTGGCGAAGTAGGTGTCGCTTTCGGCCCCATCGACCATTTCGACGCGGCCTTCGATGCGGACGACGCGCTCCAGTTCGACCCAATGGAATTGCAGCGCCGCAAAAGGATTGCCCGCCAGTTCCTGGCCCTTGCGGCTCTGGTAGTTGGTGAACCAGACGATGCCGCGCGCGTCGTAGCCCTTGATCAGCACGATGCGGGTCGATGGCCGCAGGTCGCCGCCGACGGTGGCAAGCGTCATCGCATTCGGCTCGGGCAGCCTGGCGTCGATGGCCTCGGTGAGCCAGCGCTCGAATTGCTGCAGCGGGTCTTCGGCGCTGCGGGTTTCGTCGAGTTCGGCGCGCTCGTAGCTCTTGCGCAGCGCGGCGAGGGAATCGTTCGGTGAGCTCATCGCGATATTGTCGGTGGATACTTCCGTCATGAATGAGTTGCCCACCGTCATCGTGTTGGCCTCCGGCCGCGGAGAACGCTTCGTGGCCTCCGGCGGCAACGGCTCCAAGTTGAGGGCATTGCTGGCCGGAAAGGCCGTGCTCGAGCACACGCTCGCCAACGTGCAGGCGAGCGGCCTGCCGTGGCATCTGGAAGACGCAGGCCATCCCGGCATGGGCGACTCGATCGCTGCTGCGGTACGCAACACCGCGGAGGCGGCAGGGTGGCTGATATTGCCGGGCGACCTTCCGCTGGTGACGCCGGCGACATTGCGGCAAGTGGCGGCCATGCTGGTCGGGCAGACGCAAGCAGCGCAGCCCTCGTACCGCGGCGAGCGCGGTCATCCGGTCGGTTTTTCGCGCGCATGCCGCGATGCGCTGATGGCGCTCGAGGGCAACCTTGGCGCCGCACCGGTTCTCAAGGCGCAACGCGCGGCCGGCCGGGTGGCGGATATCGAGGTCGACGATGTCGGCATCGTCACCGACATCGACACGCTGGAAATGCTCGCGCGCGCCGAAGCGCTGCTGGTCAACGCCTCGTGATCACCGCGCAGGCCGTGCGCGGGCCCGAATTGCCGGCGGGCTGGGTCTTGAAGTCGTCCGGGTCGCGGTGAACCACCAGTGCGCGGCCCACGACGTTGTTGGGAGTGCCGTCGGCGAGCGAGATGGAATGGTCCTCGACGTTGAAGCGCGCCACGCCGCTGGCGTCGGCCACCAGGCTGGGCAACTCGCCGGCATGGCTGCCGGCCGCGCCGAACTTGCCATGCGTGCCGCCAGTCGGATTGAAGTGGCCGCCGGCGGCCATTGCGTTGTCGCCGCAGTCGCCCTTTTCATGGATGTGGAAGCCATGCTCGCTGCCGGGCGCGAGGCCACTGACTTCGCCCACGAGGCGCACGCCGTGGTCCAGCGCAGTGAAGGTCGCCTTGCCCAAGGTCGGGTTTGGCGTGATCGCGCCCGTCGGCGCAAGGTTGGCGACGGCAACGGCCTTTCCCATGCTCATGCTGCCGCAGCCGGCAAGCAAGGCGCCGGAAAGGACGAGGGCGGTCAAGGCCGCGAATCGATCGGTCATGGCTTCTCCTGGATGTTTCCGCGAGTATCGGGCGGCGCCCCCTTCGGGTAAAGGTCGACGCCAGCCATCCTGACGAGCCTAGCCAGTGCCGCGTCGTGAATCGCATGGCGCCGCAATTCCAGCAAGGTCTGCCGCGCATAGTCGATCGACGTGCCATAGCGACCCGCGGCGCTGGCGAAGATTTCGCGGTAGCGTGCCTCGCTGAGTTCGCCGGTGAAATTGGGGCTGCGTCGCGACAATGTGAACGCGAGCGCGCGGACCGTGCCACCCGGGGTCACGCAGTCGAGCCAGCGCGGGTCGTACACACCGGTCGGCATTTCGCGCAGCCACAGCCGGCCGAGCGCTTCGAGCCCGTCGGTCGCCGGAATGCGGAACACCATCCCCCGCACGCTGCCGCCCGAGAGCAACCCGAACACCAGCCCGGGGTTCTGCGGCGTGCCGCGGTTGACGCGGCTCCACATCTTGAGCGCGCGATGCCAGCCGTGAACCCGCGCCGGTCGCCGTTCGGAATGCTCGAACTCCGGTTTCCAGATCAGCGAGCCGTAGCCGAAGATCCAGAGGTCGTGGTGGCCGCCCCATTCCTCGATCACGCGGTCAAGCATGGGCTGCGGATCGCGCAGCGGCTTGGGCATGGGGTCGAGCCCGGGCGGTCCGGGGTCGGGTGCAAGCCCACCTACAATTTGCGGCTCATCATGGTTCACCGCACCATTATTTACTTGCCCCTCAACAACGGAGTTCGCCCGATGGCTTCCCTCAGCGACGACGACAGTCAACAAAACCTCATTCTCGGCATCGCAGTGGGCGTTATCTCGCTCGTGCTTTTCCTCGCGATCGGCATTGCGCTGTATGCGAACGGAAAGGCGCACAAGGCCCGACCCGCGGTTGCGGCAGCCACCGCGCCCGTCGTGGCCACGGTCGTCGAAACGGTAGCGGTCGTTATTCCGGATGGCGCGAGCATCCGTGTCGAGAACGGCATCGTCTACTTCTACTTCGCGACCGGCAGCACCGACCTGGCGCCGGGCGCCGCCGAAGCGCTGGCCGCGGTGATCAAGGGCGTCGAAGGCGGCAAGAAGGCCGTAATCTCAGGCTTCCACGACACCACCGGCGACCCCGCCATCAACGAGCAACTCGCCAGGAAGCGTGCCGAAATGGTGCGTGACGTGTTGACCGGACTCAATGTCCCGGCCGAGAAGCTCGAACTGAAGAAGCCTGCCGTTTCGGAAGGCACCGGCAGCAACGCCCAGGCCCGCCGCGTCGAAGTCAAGCTGGTCGACTGAATCGGCAGTCAGGCGCAAAATCGTATCGACGGAAAGCCCGGCAGCGCCGGGCTTTTTCTTTTTGCTTTGGTACGATGATTGGCCATGACCACACACCCCACAGTTCTAGAGGTCACCGAGCGGATTCGCGTGCGCAGCCAGCCGATGCGCAGTGCCTACCTGCAACAGCTGGCCGAAATTCGTGACCGCGACCGGGGCTCCGATCGCATGGGATGCGCCAACGTGGCGCATGCCGTGGCCGGCATACCGGCCAACGACAAATTCAAGGTGGTGAGCGAACGGGCGCCGAACATTGGCGTCGTCACCGCCTACAACGACATGCTCTCGGCCCACGCGCCGTACCAGGGCTACCCCGACATCATCAAGAACGAGGCGCGCAAGCTCGGCGCCACCGCGCAAGTGGCGGGCGGCGTGCCCGCGATGTGCGACGGCGTTACCCAGGGCACGCCCGGGATGGAACTCAGCCTGTTCAGCCGCGATTTGATCGCGATGAGCACGGCCGTCGCCCTGACGCACGACATGTTCGACGCGGCGCTGCTGCTCGGCGTTTGCGACAAGATCGTGCCGGGCCTGTTGATCGGCTCGCTGCACTTCGGCCATTTGCCGACGGTGTTCGTGCCGGCCGGGCCGATGCCGTCAGGCATGTCGAACACCGCCAAGTCGAAAGTGCGAGAGCAGGCTGCGCAGGGACTCGTCGGGCGCAAGGGCTTGCTCGAAGCCGAGATGGCGGCTTATCACGGGCAAGGCACCTGCACCTTCTACGGCACGGCCAACAGCAACCAGATGTTGCTGGAGGCGATGGGGCTGCACGTGCCGGGCAGCGCGTTCATCCAGCCCGGCGATTCGATGCGCGAGGCGCTGACGCGCGAGGCTGTGCGTACCGTGCTCGGGCGTGCTGCGGACAAGGCTTTCGACTGCCCGCCGATCGGCGTGATGGTCGACGAGCGGGCCATCGTCAACGCGATGGCGGCGCTGCTGGCCACGGGCGGATCGACCAACCACTTGATTCACTGGGTGGCCGTGGCGCGCGCCGCGGGCATCGTCATCGACTGGGACGACTTCTCCAAGCTCTCCGACGTGGTGCCGCTGCTGGCCCGCGTGTATCCCAACGGCACCGCCGACGTCAACGAGTTCCAGTCCGCGGGCGGCCCCGGCTTCGTGATCGGCGAACTGGTCGAGTCCGGCCTGATGCATGCCGATGTGCTCACTGTGCGTGCCGGCGGCATTCGCGAGTTCGCCGGCATTCCCCAACTGGCGGATGCCGGCGATGCCACGTTGCGCTGGAACGCGGCCGCGCCGTTGGCCGATGAAGCCATCACGCGCCCGGTCGACAAGCCATTCAGCGCGACGGGCGGCCTCAAGCTGCTGAGCGGGAACCTGGGTCGCAGCGTGATCAAGGTGTCGTCGGTGCCCGATGACCGCCACGTGATCGAGGCGCCGGCCCGCGTGTTCGATTCGCAGTTCGCGCTGCAGAAGGCCTTTACCGCCGGCGAACTTGATCGTGACGTGGTCTGCGTGGTGCGCTGGCAGGGCCCGCAGGCCAACGGCATGCCCGAGCTGCACAAGCTCACGCCGCCGTTGTCGGTGCTGCAGGGCAAGGGCTTCCGTGTGGCGCTGGTCACCGACGGGCGCATGAGCGGCGCGTCGGGCAAGGTTCCCGCCGCCATTCATCTGTCGCCCGAAGCGGCCGCTGGCGGCCCGCTGGCCAAGGTGCGCGACGGTGACTTGATCCGTCTCGACGCCGTGGTCGGCACGCTGGCCGTGCTGCTGCCCGATGACGAATGGGCGGCGCGCGAGAATGCCGTTCAACCCGATTCCCAACGCGCCGCCGACGGCCGTGGCCTTGGCCGCGAACTGTTCGCCGGCATGCGCCGCAACGCGCTGACCGCAGAAGAAGGAGCCTGTACATGGCTGTAAAAGAAGATACGAGATTGACGGCGCTCGAAGTGATGCGCGACGCCCCGGTGATTCCGGTGATCGTGCTGTACGACGTGGCCCATGCCGTTCCGCTGGCGCGCGCGCTCGTGGCCGGCGGCATCCGCATGCTCGAGGTCACGCTGCGCACGCCGCAGGCGCTGCAATGCATCGAGGCCATCGCCAAGGAAGTGCCCGATGCCGTCGCCGGCGCCGGCACCATCCGCAGCGCAGCCGACGCGCAGGCCTCGGCGCTGGCGGGTGCGAAGTTCGGCGTGAGCCCCGGCTACACGCGCTCCGTCGGCAAGGCTTGCCACGACATCGGCCTGCCGCTGTTGCCCGGCGTGGCCACGGGCAGCGAGATCATGTCGGCGCAGGAAGATGGCTACACGCAACTCAAGTTCTTCCCCGCCATGCAGGCCGGCGGCCTGCCGATGCTGAAGGCGTGGCAGGGCCCGTTCGGCGACGTGACCTTCTGTCCCACTGGCGGCATCAGCCTGGCCAATGCGCCGGACTTTCTGGCACTGTCGAACGTGGCCTGCGTCGGCGGTTCATGGATCGTCCCGACCGACGCCATCGCCAAGGGCGACTGGGGCCGCATCGAGACGCTGGCGCGCGAAGCCAGCCAACTGAAACGATGAGCGAGGGTTTCGACCAGAGTTTGCTGAAGGTCATCGCATTCGACGTATTCGGCACGGTGGTCGATTGGCACGGCGGCATCGAGGCCGAGGTGAAGCAGGTGCTGCCCGAGGTCGATGCCGACGCTTTCGCGATGGCGTGGCGGGCGGGCTACCAGCCGGCGATGCGCGGCGTGATGGAACGGCTGGCGGCGGGCGAGGGCGGTTTCACGCTCGTCGACGAACTGCACCTGGCCATCCTCGAAGACGTGCTGCTCGAATTCAAGGTCGATCGCCTCGACAAGACGCAGAAGCGGGATCTGAACCGCGCCTGGCATCGTCTGCCCGCCTGGCCCGATGCGGTCGAGGGACTCACGCGGCTCAAGCGCAAGTTCACGATCTGCACGCTCTCGAACGGCAATATCGGCCTGCTGACCGAGATGGCCAAGCGCGCCGGCCTGCCATGGGACTGCGTGCTGTCGGCAGAGGTATTCAAGGCCTACAAGCCGGACCCACGCACCTACCTCGGCGTGGCTGGCGTATTCGACCTGGGCCCGTCGGAAGTGCTGCTGGCTGCGGCCCACCACGACGACCTGGAAGCCGCGCGCAGTTGCGGCCTCCAAACCGGCTACATCGAACGCCCGCTCGAGTTCGGCCGGAAGCGGCCCAAGGACGTGTCGCCGCGCCCAGACAACACGCTGCATGCGCGGGACATCAACGGACTGGCGGATTTGCTGGGCTGTTGAGGCGCGGCGTCTTCTTCAGTCCACAGGCTCGATCAGGTCTTCCTGCGCGATGTAGGGCACGTAGCGGAAGTCGCGGATCGAGGCGACACGCTCTTGCGCCCAACCGAGTTCGATGAAGTAGCGCGGCTGGCCCGGCTGCGCCTGCAGGCGCACGGCCAGCACCTCGCGGCCGTCGAGCCATGCGGGCGTCAAATGCCAGCCGGCGGTGCGGTCGTAGTTGCTGAAATACATGCCGACTTCGCGCCGGCCGGCGGCCTTGCGTTGCGACACCAGGTCGAGCCGCACGTCATCGGCCAGCATGGCGCGAACGCCGTCCCAGTCGTGGGCGTTGAACAGCGAGGCGTAGCGCAGGAGTGCGGGCGAAACGGCACGGCCGGGAGGAGCAGGAGATGGCGCCTTGCTCGCATGCAGCAACGTGGCGCGCCCGCGATGCAGCGCCGCCTTGACGGCCGGCACGCTCAGATTCAGTTCGAGAGCGATTTCATCGGTCGAATGGTCCAGCACATCCTTCAGGATCACGCAGGCGCGCTGGGCCGGCGCGAGTTCCAGGAAGCACGAGATGGCCGCGCGCATCGCCTGGCTGCGCGCGAGCATGTTGTCGGGTTCGCGCGCCGTGTCGTCGGCGACATCGCTCGCGGCTTCGATTGGCTCGCTGCGACGGTATTTTTCATGCCGCAGATGGTCGATGGCCTTGTTGTGCGCGATGCGAAAAAGCCAGGGGCGCAGTGGCGGCAATTCCTTGAATTGCGAGAGTTCGAAGAGGGCGCGGCCCAGCGTTTCCTGGACGACATCCTCGCCGTCAGTGACGGAGCCGGTCATGCGCGTGCAGTAGCGGTGCAGGTCGGGGCGAATGTGCGCGACCAGCGCGAGAAACTGCCTGCGGCCCTGCTCCAGAACGCCGATGATGTCGTCCGGTGGCCTCACCTCATTCGCCGAAGAATCCATAGGATCCGATCTCTGTCAGTTGCACGCGGTGCGGCGGTACTTCGCAGCGCTCCTTGACGCCCGCGGAAAACGCCTTGAAGGCGGGCAGCGAGGTCAGCGCGTTGCTGCCGTCGGCCTCGCTGTGCGCGACCATGTGAATGAAGCTTACGCCGTCCTCCAGCTTGAACGTCGCGTAGCGTAGCCCCTGTGGCCGAGCCTGCTCGAGCGCTTCGTAGACGGCCTTGGCCAGGCGCTCGTTTTCCTCGACGCAATCGGGCTTGAGTTTGTAGCTCACCATGTGTTTCATGACAGGTCCTTCGGGTTGATGTTGGGAGACACACCGACAAGACGAATGGGCGTCGCAAAAGGATGCGGTGCCGGATGTTTGCCGCGCGAAATCAATCGGCGATGAGTTTTTCGACCGTGCGCAGATTGCGCGTGGTGATGCTGGCCTTGTAGCGGGGTTTGGCCAGGAGCTTGGCCACCGGTGTGTCGGTGCTGCTGCCGCGTGGGCATTGCCAGTACAGCACGCCCTTCCCGGCCTGCAGGCGTTCGACGGCGGGGTCGATCGTGCCGGCCTGCGCGATCAACTCGTCGAGCACCTTGGGTTCGGAACTGAAGACGACGTAAGGGTGGCGCTCGTCGTCGATGCGTTCGAAGGGCCAGGCCTCGGCAACCTTCGCGAGTCGGGCCTGCGTTTCGAGCACGATCCAGGCGTCGTAGCCGAAACGCTCGCGCAGTGCGGCTTCGATGCGCTTCTTGAGAGTTGCCGCGAGGGCGGTGGCGTCGAACAGCACATTGCCGCTGGCCAGTACCGTTCGCACTTCGCCGAACCCGAGTTCGACAAATACCTTCTTCAGGTCCGCGCCATGGATCGTGATGCCATTGACGTTGACACCCCGTAGCAACGCGACGTGCCGTGCCATGCTCTGGACAGATAGCGAAGGCTACTCAGCGCAGCCCGCCGCCGGCCGCGTTTTCGGGACGCTGGATCAATTCAATCTTGTAGCCGTCAGGGTCCGTCACGAACGCGATCACCGTAGTGCCGCCCTTGACCGGACCGGCCTCGCGCGTGACGTTGCCGCCATTGGCCTTGATCTTTTCGCAGGCCGCATGGGCATCGGGCACGCCGAGTGCGATGTGGCCGTACGCGGTGCCGAGGTCGTAGCTCTCGGTGCCCCAGTTGTAGGTCAGCTCGATCTCGGCCTGTGCCGGATTGCCCTCATAGCCCACGAACGCGAGGCTGTACTTGTACTCGGGGTTCTCGGAGGTGCGCAGCAATTGCATGCCGAGCACCTGCGTGTAGAAGTCAATCGAGCGCTGGAGATTGCCAACGCGCAGCATCGTGTGGAGTAGTCTCATCGCGGCATTTTGACTCGCGCCCACGGCGCGGACCAGCCCCTCTCATATCGTTTTCCGCCACGCTATCGCGTGGCCCGCGACGCATGAAGCCAGGACGGGTAATGCGAAGTCTGTTCGTGGGCACCCGCGGAACCGGCTTTGCCGGGCCGCCGGGTGCGCCCACTTGAGGGGGAGGCGCCGCAGGCGCATCGGGGGTGTTCCATTTCCCCCTCGGAACCGGCTCTGCCGGGCCGCCGGGTGCGCCCCCTCGAGACACGCAACCGCGTGACCCTCGACCCACGAAACCGGCGCCGCCAAATGCCAGGGATACCGCGGAACCGGCTTTGCCGGGCTGCTGGTATCGCCCCCTTGAGGGGGAAGCGCCGCAGGCGCTTCGGGGAAGGGCTCGTCCTGGTCTGTTCGTGGGCACCCGCGGAACCGGCTTTGCCGGGCCGCCGGGTGCGCCCCCTTGAGGACCCTTGAGGGGGAAGCGCCGCAGGCGCATCGGGGGTGTTTCATCTACCGCTTGGGGAGCTCGAAGACGAGGCAGGTCGTCGTTGCATGCGCATACAGCGTGCCATCGGGGCCGAACAGGCGGGCTTCCGCGGTGGCGAGTTGCTTGCCGCAGTGGATGACCTTGCCTTCGGCGCGCACGCGCGCCACCTTGGGCGTGAGGCCTTTCACGTAGTTCACGCCGAGCTCGGCGGTGGTGTAGCCGCGGCCGGGCGGCATCATGGTGTGGATCGAACAGCCCAGCGCTGAATCGAGCATGGTCGCGACCCAGCCGCCGTGGATGGTGCCGAGCGGGTTCAGGTGCCGGGGCAGTGGCTGGCCCTGGAAGATCGCGACGCCGGGGCGTACCTCCACCACCGTGAAGTCGAGCGTCTTGGCGATGGCGGCGTAGGGAATTTCGCCGGCCAGCATCATCTGCATGACTTCCAGTCCGGTCTTGCCTTCGATCTGGGCCGGGCTTGCAAGGCCGGGGCCGGGGCCGGCGTCCAGGTGAGCGGTGATTTCGCGCTCTTCGGCGAGCCAACGTTCAAGAGGGCTGTCCTGCGACATGGTTTTTCCTTAACAGTTGCATATGCAATGATTGTAGCTACAATAAATGCATGAACGCAATTGCCACACCCCGCGGATGTACAAATTTCAAGCTTCGCCAGCTTGGCCGGGTGGTCTCGCGCCACTACGATGCGCACGTCGCGGCGAGCGGGTTGAAGACCTCGCAGTACTCGCTGCTTTCGCACGTGATCCGCCTTGGCCCGCTGCGGCCGGTGGATCTGGCGCGGGCAATGAACGTCGATGCGTCGACGCTCACACGCAACCTCAAGCCGCTGGTAGCGGCCGGCTGGCTGGTGCAGGGCGAGGGCGCCGATGCGCGCAGCCACCTGATCGCCGTGACCGAGGCAGGCATCGAGAAGCGCAAGGAGGCGCAGGTGCACTGGCGCGAGGCGCAGCTTGGCCTCAACAAGATCCTCGGCGTGGAGCGCGTGATGGCGCTGCATCGACTCATCGACGAATCGTTGGCCCTGCTCGGCGCCGACGAGCCTGCCGAAGCCGCCGCCTGAGCGGCGCGGCTTCCTCTCCTCTTTTTCAAGATCCGACAGGGTTCCCATGTTTGCCACTCAACTCTCCGCCTGGCTCCAGCGTCGCGGCATCCACTATGGGTGGGTCGTCGCCGGCATCACTTTCCTGACCATGCTGACCATGTCGGCCGCGCTCGGCCTGCCGGGCGCGATGCTGAAACCGCTCACCGCGGAATTCGGCTGGAGCACGGAGCAGATTTCGTCGGCGCTGGCGCTTCGCTTTGCGTTGTTCGGCCTGATGGGGCCGTTCGCCGCCGTGTTGATGGAGCGCTTCGGCCTGCGCGCCGTGATCGGCGTCGCTCTCACGCTGGTGGGCCTTGGCATGGCGGTGGTCACGGTGGCCAGCCAGCTGTGGCAACTTTTCGTGCTGTGGAGCCTGATGCTCGGCCTTGGCACCGGCATGACGGCGCTGGTGCTGGGCGCGGTGGTCGCGAATCGCTGGTTCGTCGCGCGTCGCGGGCTGGTGGTGGGCATGCTCACCGCCAGCGCGGCGACCGGACAGCTAGCGTTCCTGCCGTTGGCGGCCTGGATGATCGAGCATTGGGGCTGGCGTTCCGCCATCGTGCCGATCTTCATCGGCTGCGTGCTCATCGCGGTGCTGGCGCTGTGCTTCATGCGCAACCGGCCGTCCGATGTGGGCCTCTTGCCATTCGGCGAGAAGCCCGGTCCGCAAGGTGCTGCCCCGGCCGCCGCGCCGATGTCCATGACCTTTGCCACGCCGTTCGCGGTGCTGCGCGAGGTCATCGGCGACAAGACCTTCCTGATCCTGGCCGGCACCTTCTTCATCTGCGGCCTGAGCACCAATGGTCTGGTGCAGACGCACTTCATCTCGCTGTGCGGAGACAACGGCCTGGGCGCGGTTCCGGCGGCATCGGTGCTCGCGATGATGGGCGCGTTCGACTTCGTCGGCACGATCCTGTCGGGCTGGCTCTCGGACCGCTATGACAACCGCAAGCTGCTCTTCTGGTACTACGGCTTGCGCGGGTTGTCGCTGTTCTGGTTGCCGCATTCGGAATTCTCGATCTATGGCCTCGGCCTGTTCGCGATGTTCTATGGCCTGGACTGGATCGCGACCGTGCCGCCGACCGTCAAGCTTGCTGGCGCCACGTTCGGCCCGCAGAAGGTGGGGCTGGTGTTCGGCTGGGTGTTTGCCGCGCATCAACTCGGCGCCGCCGTCGCGGCCTATGGCGCGGGCTTCTCGCGCACGCTGCTGCTCACCTACAGCCCGGCGCTCTACGTTGCCGGGGCGGCTTGCCTGGTGGCCGCGGTGCTGGTGCTGATGATCCGCCGTCCGGCAACGCCGCCCAAGCTGGCCAATCCAGTCGTGCCGGCCGCGGCGCGCGCTTGAGGAAGGGCGCACCATGCAAAGGACTGCGACCCCTGACGCAACACCGCGCGAGGCCGGCAACATCGATCCGCGCACGCGGCTGTTGCTGGAGGCGCCGATCGTGCCCACGCTGCTGCGGCTTGCCGCGCCGAACATCCTCGTGATGGTGGCGCAAGCGGCGACGGGCCTGATCGAAACCTACTTCGTCGGCAAGCTGGGACTCGATGCGCTGGCGGGCATGGCGCTGGTGTTTCCGATCGTGATGCTGATGCAGATGACCTCCGCGGGCGCGATGGGCGGCGGCATTGCATCGGCCATTGCGCGTGCGCTCGGCGGTGGCCGGCGTGCCGACGCGGATGCCCTGGTGCTGCATGCCATCGTCATCGCGCTGGGATTTGGCGTCGTGTTCTCGCTGGCCTTGCTGCTGGGCGGACGCTGGCTCTACACGCTGATGGGGGGCTCGGGCGCCGCACTCGAGGCTGCGCTGATTTACTCCGACTGGGTGTTCGTCGGCGCCATCCTGGTGTGGCTGTTCAACTCGCTGGCCGCCGTGATACGGGGCACAGGCAATATGGCGGTCCCTGCGAACGTGATGGTCGCCGGCGTCGTCTTCCTGGTGCCGGCATCGCCGCTGTTGATCTTCGGGTGGGGTCCGATTCCGGGCATGGGCATCGCGGGTGGCGCGATTGCGCTGCTGCTGTACTACCTGCTGGGAACGATCGCGCTGGTCGTGTACCTGCGTTCGAGCCGCAGCCTGCTCAAGCTGAAGCTCACCGGCATCCGGCTGCGCTGGGCGCTGTTCCGGGACATCCTGCGCGTCGGGCTGCTCGGCTCGATCTCCACGCTGTCGACCAACCTCGCCATCGGTATCGCGACGGCGCTCGCCGGCCATTTCGGCGCGAGCGCCATTGCGGGCTATGGCACGGCATCGCGCCTCGAATACCTGCTGGTGCCGCTGGTCTTCGGCCTGGGCGCGCCGCTGCTTGCAATGGTGGGCACCTGCATGGGTGCGGGCCAGCGCGAGCGTGCGATGCGCGCTGCGTGGGCCGGCGCGGCATTGGCGTTTGCATTGACCGAGACCATCGGGCTCGCTGCGGCGCTGTTCCCGCGCCCATGGCTGCAGCTGTTCGGCAGCGACCCCGGCATGCTCGACACCGGCACGCAATACCTGCAGGCGGCCGGGCCGATGTATGGCTTCTTCGGCGTCGGCCTGGTGCTGTACTTCGCTTCGCAGGGGGCCGGGCGCCTGCTGTGGCCCGTGATGGGCAACCTGGTGCGTCTGGCTGTTGCCGCAGTCGGCGGCTGGCTTGCGCTGCGGTGGGGCGGCGATCTCGTGCAGGTGTTCGCGATGCAGGGCGTGGCGATGGTTGCCTACGGCGTTGTGATCGCATCGGCCATTGCGGGCGGTGCCTGGTTCGGCCGTGTCGGGTGGCCGCGTTCGACAGCGGGCATGTTGCGTCGCGTGCAGCAAGCCTGACTCATTTTTATCTACAGACAACCGAAAGACGCTGATGAAACTCAAGGACTCCGTGGTCTTCGTGACCGGTGCCAATCGTGGGCTGGGGCTGGCCTTTGCGAGGGCGGCGCTCTCCGCTGGCGCGAAGAAGGTTTATGGCGCCGCGCGTGATCCGGCGAGCATCACCCTCGCTGGCGTGACGCCGGTTGCGCTTGACGTGACGAACGCCGCGCAGGTCGAGACTGCGGCCAGGGCATGCGGCGACGTGACGCTGTTGATCAACAACGCCGGCATCTCTCGTGGCGGCGCGCTGCTTGGACCGGCCGAAGCCTTCGACGCGGCACGCGCCGAATTCGATACCAACTTCTTTGGTTCCTGGGCGATGGCCCGTGCCTTCGCGCCGGTGCTCGAGGCCAATGGCGGGGGCGCGATCCTCAATGTGTTGTCGGTGCTGAGCTGGCTCAGCCTGCCCACCTCGGCGACCTACAGCGCATCGAAATCGGCCGCATGGTCGTTGAGCAACGGGTTGCGCGAGGCGCTGCGCGCGCAGGGCACGCAAGTCACGAGCCTGCATGTTGCGTTCATGGAGACAGACATGACCGCCGGGATCCCGGGGCCGAAGGCGTCCCCGGACGACGTGGCCCGCCAGGCGCTGGAAGGCGTCGAGGCGGGCCAGATCGAAGTGCTTGCCGACGCGCTGACGCGCCAGGTCAAGCAGAGCCTGTCGAGCGAGGCGCCGGCCTATGCGGCGGCGCGCTGAGCAGGCTGTCGACGCTGACGCGGCCTGACATGGCCTGACACGCGGCTTCAGCGGCGATAGGGGTTGTTGGGCGCGCGGTCGTACCGGTTCGGCACGCCGTCGCCGTCGCGATCATGGCGGTAGTAGCTGTGGCGCTCGTCCCAGCGGTGGGCGCGCTCGCGGTCGTAAAACCGGCGGGGCGGCGGGGGTGCGTAATACACGCGCGCCGGCGGCACATAGACCGGAGGTGCGGGTACGACCACGGGCGGTGACAGATAGACCTGCGCGTTGATCGAGGGCTGCGCTTGCGCAACAGTCCCAACGGCACCGAGCGACAGCAAGGCCGCTGCGGCAACTGCGAAAGTGAGCTTTTTCATTGATAACTCCATGTGGGGAACAAGTGCCTTCATGGTGGACCCCTTATGTCAACCGCGTGTAAGCGTAGAGCGAAGTGTCATGAAGTTGTGCAACCCGTCAGGCGGCCATCAGGGAAGGCGGGGCTCGGAAATCAGGATCTGATGGGCCATCTCGCGGCCTCGCCGGCACGGACAAATTAGCCTGTCGTCATGGATTCACTGATTGCCGCCTCCGCGCGCGCGCTTGCCGCCGGCGATGCGCTCGGCGCGCTCAAGCGGGTCGCCCTGCGCGACGATCCGCCGGCGCTGGCGCTGCGCGGCATTGCCATGGCCCAGCTGGGCGAACTCGCGCGCGCCCGCGAATTGCTGCGCCGCGCCGCGCGTGGCTTCGGCGCCCATGAAGAGCTGTCCCGCGCGCGCTGCGTGGTCGCCGAAGCCGAAGTGGCGCTGGCGATGCGCGACCTCGGCGGCTCGCCGCGGTCGCTGACTTCGGCGGCGAGCACGCTCGAAGCCCGCGCCGACCATGCCAACGCGCTGCAGGCGCGGCTGATTGCGACGCGCCGTCTCGTGCTGCTGGGCCGTCTCGACGAGGCTGCCCTGGCGCTCGCACGACTCGATCCACGCGGCCTGCCGCCCTCGCTGGCAGCGGTGGCCGAGTTGACCGCTGCGGAACTCGCGCTGCGTTCGCTGCGCATCGGCCCGGCGCAGGCCGCACTCGCCCGTGCGCGTGAGGCTGCGGAGCGCGCCCGCGTGCCGGCGCTGAGGGGCGAGGTGGAGGAGGCCGAGGCCGCGCTCGGCCGTCCCGCTGCGCGGCGCATCTTCGCCGGCGGCGAGCAGGCGCTGCGCCTCGATGAGGTCGCCGCGCTGCTGGACTCGGACGCGCTGGTGATCGACGCCCTGCGTCACAGGGTGCATGTCGCCGATGCGTGGCTGCCGCTGGCACGCCGGCCGGTGCTGTTCGCCCTGGCGCGCACGCTTGCCGAGGCATGGCCAGGCGATGTCGATCGCGAAGCCTTGATCGAATGCGCCTTTCGCACAGGCCATCCCGACGAGACGCACCGCGCGCGCCTGCGGGTCGAGATCGGCCGCCTGCGCGCGCTCGTCAAGTCGATGGCGCAGATCGAGGCCACCGCGCGGGGCTTCGTGCTCCAGCCGCACGATGCGCGCGCCGTCGTCGTGCTGGCGCCGCCCATCGATGGCGACCAGGCATCGCTGGTGGCGCTGCTCTCCGACGGCGCTGCGTGGTCGACCTCGGCCCTCGCGCTGGCGCTGGGGGCCAGCCAGCGCACGGTGCAGCGTGCGCTCGTCGAACTCGAGGCAGAGGGAAGAGTGCGCGCCATCGGACAGGCGCGGGCGCGTCGCTGGCTGTCGCCGCCGCTCGCAGGATTCACGACGATCTTGTTACTCCCCGCTGCGCTGCCGATTGAATAGAGTTGTCTCCACGCGCTGAACCAAGGCGCACGACAAGGAGCCAGCAATGAGCAGCAACGCAATCAAGACAGGCAAGGGCGCGCCCCGCGCGACGGTCCAGGAGGCCGAGATCGTGCGCGAATACGGCCCCTTCGCCGGCGCCGACAAGATCGCCGGCGTGACCCATGATGGCCATCGGGTCTGGGCCGCCACCGGCACCAGATTGGTCGCCTTCGATCCCGACAGCGGCGAGACCACGCGCACGCTCGACCGCGCGTGCGACGCCGGCACCGCCTTCGACGGCACGCACCTTTACCAGATCGCCGAGCAGCGCATCGACAAGATCGATCCGGTCACGGGCGACGTGCTGGCCTCGATCCCGGCGCCGGGCCATGGCTTCGACTCGGGGCTCACCTGGGCGGAGGGCAGCCTGTGGGTCGGCCAGTATCGCGACCGCAAGATCCACCAGATCGATCCGGACACCGGCGCGGTCATTCGCACCATCGAATCGAACCGCTTCGTCACCGGCGTGACCTGGGTCGACGGCGAGTTGTGGCACGCCACCTGGGAAGGCGACGCCAGCGAGATTCGCCGCATCGACCCCCAAAGCGGCACGGTGATCGAGCGGCTCGAGATGCCGATCGGCATTGGCATCAGCGGCCTCGAATCCGACGGCGCCGATCTCTTCTATTGCGGTGGCGGCTCGAGCGGAAAGGTCCGCGCCGTGCGCCGCCCCAGACACGACAACTAGACACGGCAACTGAACACGGCAACTGAACGGCTTGTCCAACCCAACCAAGGAGCACTTCATCATGAACACAGCGACCACCGAAGCCGATTCGACAGTGAACCATCCCGTCGTCTCCAGGGACAGATGGATTGCCGAGCGCAAGGCGCTGCTCGATCGCGAAAAGGAACTGACGCACCTGCGCGACGAGATCGCCCGCGAACGTCGCGCGCTGCCATGGACGCGCATCGACAAGAACTACGTCTTCGAAACGCCCGAAGGCCCGCGCCGGCTGGCCGACCTTTTCGAAGGCCGCCGCCAATTGCTGGTGCAGCACTTCATGCTCGGCCCGGGCTGGGCGCAAGGCTGCCAGAGCTGCTCGTTCATGGCCGACCACATCGACGGAATGCAGATCCACCTCGAGCACCGCGACGTGACGGTGCTGGTCATCTCGCGCGCGCCGCTGGCCGAGATCGAGCGCTTTCGCGAGCGCATGGGCTGGCAGTTCAAGTGGGTGTCCTCCAATGGCAGCGACTTCAACTACGACTTCGGCGTCAGCTTCACGCCCGAGGAGCGGGTGAGCGGCGAGGTCGACTACAACTATGGCAAGCGTCCCTTCATGAGCGAGGAATTGCCCGGCGTCAGCGTGTTCTACAAGGACGATGCGGGCGACGTCTTCCACACCTACTCGACCTACGGGCGCGGCGTCGAAGTGATGATGGGCACGTACAACATGCTCGATCTCATGCCGAAGGGCCGCGACGAGCACAACCCGGCTTTCACGATGGACTGGGTGCGTCACCACGACCGCTACGAGCCGGCACCGATCGAGAAGCCTGCGCCTGCGGCCGGTGCGTGCTGCCACTCGGAAGCCTGAGCACATCATGGCAAACCTGTGGCCATGGCTTGCGGTCGCGGGGCTCGGCGCCTTTCACGGGCTGAATCCGTCCAGCGGCTGGATGCTGGCTGCGGCCTGGGGCATGCGTTCGCGCAATCGGACGCAGGCGCTGCGAGCCTTGTTGCCGATCGCCGCCGGCCATGCCGCGTCGGTGGCGCTCGTGGTTGCCGCGGTGGCATTCGGCGTGGTGATGGATCGGGTGGTGCGGCAAGTCCTTGCTGGCGGCCTGATGTTGCTCGCCGCAGGGGTTCACCTGTCGGGCCGCGCACCTGCGGCGGCCCGCGGCCCGGCGGGGCATATAGGGCTGGCGCTCTGGTCCTTCATGATGTCCACGGCGCATGGCGCCGGGTTGATGCTGGTGCCGGCGTTGGCCCCGCTGTGCATGGGTGACGGGGCGGCGCGGCAAGGCACGGCATTGGACTCGCTGTGGCTGGCACTCGCGGCCGTCGGCATTCACACGGTGGCGATGCTTGCTGTGACCGGCCTGGTCGCGAGCGGGGTCTGCCGTGGCTTCGACGCGCTTGCAGCGATTGCGCACGGGCAACGATCACAGGATCTCGACGCGCGTCTACCTCTCGTTGTGCATCGATTTGCGCAAGCAGGCGCGCAAGCGGTGTTGAAGGTGAGAGACCGGGTTCTGGCGCGGCAGGAAAACGTGGCCAGTCGGGAATCGCCGGGGCCGATGGATGTTCGCGGGTAAGAGTTCAAGATCGAACTCTTCCTTGATCTCGCTGGATTTGGAGCGCTCTTGGGCACCGCGAGTCCGCGCTCCAGCGTCCAGCCATCGGCCATCGGCCATCAGCCATCAGCCATCAGCCATCAGCCATCAGCCATCAGCCATCAGCGCGGCGCCGGCAGCAGTCGGCGCAACGCCTCGAAGAACAAGTCGGACTGCTCGCGCTCGCCCTGGATCTGCGCCGCCACGCGCGCCGCCAGCGCTGCGTCGACCGGCGCCAGCGGCCGCCCGGTCTGCTGCGCGATCACCTGATGCATGCAACTGCGCTCCAGGTAGTAGAGGTCGTCGTAGGCATGCGCAATGGTCGCGCCGGCCACGATCACGCCGTGGTTCGCGAGGAAGGCCACATCCTTGCCGACCATCGCCCGGGCGATGCGCTCGCCCTCGGCATCGTCGAGTGCGAGGCCGTTGTATTGGGTGTCGATGGCGATGCGACCCATGTAGCGCATCGCGTTCTGGCTCAAGGTGGGGTCGAGCGCGCGGTCGCTGGTCAGCGTGAGCGCCGTGGCATAAGGCATATGGCAATGCAGCACCACCGCATGGCCTGTGAGGCGATGCACCGCGCCATGGATGAAGAGAGCGGTCGGCTCGACGCGATGCCGGCCCGCGAGCACCTCGCCATGCACGTCGATCAACACGATGTCATCGGGGCAGACTTCGCTCCAGTGCAGGCCGCGCGGGTTGATGAGGTAGCGGCCTTTCGGGCCCGGCAACAGCACGCTGAAGTGGTTGCAGACGCCTTCCGACAGCCCGTGGTGCGCCGCGGCGCGCAGGGCCAGCGCGAGGTCTTCGCGCAGCTTGCGCACGCGCGGGCTGGCATATTGCGCGTCGGGGGTCTCGAGGATGTTGCCCTTGATGATGGATTCGACCATGGTGGTCCTCAAGCGGTGGTGGTGCCGGTCCAGGCCGACACGAATCGAATGGCGTCCTCGCGCACGGCGGCCGCGGCCTTGCCGGGCTTGTAGAGCGACGAGCCGATGCCGAAGCCGGCCGCGCCCGCGGCGCGCCATTCGGCCATGTTGTGCGGCGCGATGCCGCCCACCGGCATCAGCGGCGTGCCCGCCGGCAGCACCGCCAACAGGGCCTTCACGACCGATGGCGAGGCCAGCTCGGCCGGGAACAGCTTGAGGCCGGTGGCGCCCGCGGCCAACGCGCCGAAGGCCTCGGTGGGCGTCATCACGCCGGGCAGGCTCACCAAGTCGAGCCGGGCCGCCTCGGCGATGACCTCCGCATTGAAATTGGGCGACACGATGAGCTGCCCGCCGGCCGCATGCACCTCGCGCACCTGCTGCGCGCTCAGCACTGTGCCCGCGCCGACCAGCGCTTGCGGAAATCGCTTGCGCATCAACGCGATGCTCTCCAGCGGCTGCGGGGAATTGAGCGGCACCTCGAGCAGGCGAAAGCCGGGCTCGACGATGGCATCGCCCACGGCGGCGGCCTCGGCCGGCGTGAGTCCGCGCAGGATTGCGATGAGGGGAAGTTGCTGAATGGCAGCCTTGAAACTGTCGAGTGCGGTCATGATGTGCGGCGTCCTTGGGTGTTGGCCAGTGCGTGCAGCCCGGCCCATGTGGCTTCGGCGCCCAGCGTGCGCGTGAGGACGCCGGCAGCGCCGAGCGCCAATGCATAGCGTTGGGTGAGGGCGGCGGAGCCGATCAGCACCACCTCGCTCGTCGTTTGCAGCGACTGCGTGCGCAGTTCCTCGCCGATGAGCAACCCTGACAGGTAGCTCGACAACTGCGACTTCGGCATGCGGTTGAACAACGCCAGTGTGCGCGCGCCGAATGCGTTGTGCAGCAGCCCTTCGCGGTTGTGGGTCTGCGTGACGCCTTGCAGGAAGGCGGCTTCATCGAGCGGGGCATCGGCATCGAGCGTGCGGGCGAGGATGGAGTGCTGGCTCAACAGCGCATAGAACTCGCCCGTCATGAAGGTACGAAAGCCCTCCACGCGGCCGCCTTTCGCGCGTGCCCACTTGTTGTGCGTGCCCGGCAGCACGAAGAGTCCGTCGCGCAAGCCCGTGAGCGCCATCGCACCGAAGATCTGCACCTCCTCGCCGCGCATGACGTCGGGCACGCCGGAATGCTCATCGCGCAGGCCCGGCAACAGCGCGATGCGGCCCGGCTGGATGTCGATGATGCTGCGCGCCACTTCGTCGAGCCCCGCGGGGCAGGCGCAGTAGGGCGCCTCGATCCAGCCTTGCTGGCTGCCGGCCATGCCGGAGATGATGCAGCGCGTGCCTTCGGGCCGCATCCATTCGGCGAAGAGCGACTCGAACACATCGGCGAAGCCGCCTGGAGGAATGCTCAGGATGCCGCGTGGATGGCTCTGCTCGCGGAGCACCTCTCCGGTCTCGTCGAGCAGGGCGCCACGCAAGGAGCTTGTGCCCCAATCGACCGCGACCAAGTGCATCGGTTTTCATCTCCGTATTGCATGTTTTCTGGAGGCCGGAGGTCAGGGTTTCCCTGCAGGGCTGGCCAGTTCAATCATCATATGATAAGCCGCGATGAGCGCCTCCGGGCTAGGGTTTCCGAGTGAAGAAACAGAGAGACACACACATGCGTAACTCCCCTCTGGCGCATCGCCGCCAAGTCCTGCAGGGCCTCGGCGCCATGCTGTTGCCAACGTCCTTCGCGGCCTTTGCCGAGGACTATCCGGCCAAGCCCGTGGAGCTTGTCGTGCCCGCATCGGCCGGCGGCGGCACCGACGCCCTGGCCCGCAGCTTTTCCGAGCTTGCCAAGAAGAACTTCGCGCAGCCTTTCATCGTCAACGACAAGCCCGGTGCCAGCGGCGTGGTCGGCATGAGCGACGTGCTCAACAGCAAGGCCGACGGCTACAAGGTGAGCGTGGTGATCGCCGAACTGGTCATCCTGCCGCACTTGAATCTTTCCAAGTTCACCTATGCCGATTTCCGTCCGGTCGCACGGCTGAACGCCGACCCCGCGGCCATCACCGTGAAGAGCGATGCGCCGTGGAACACCATCGAGGAGTTCATCGCGGCGGCGAAGGCCAAGCCGGGCGAAATGAAGGTCGGCAATTCGGGCAATGGCTCGATCTGGCATCTCGCGGCAGCGGGCTTCGAAGACAAGACGGGCGTGAAGTTCAACCATGTGCCCTACCAGGGCGCCGCGCCCGGCGTGGTGGCGCTGCTCGGCGGCCATATCGACGCGGTCTCGGTCAGTCCCGGCGAAGTCTCCGCGCATGTGCAGGGCGGCAAGCTCAAGATACTGGCGGTCATGGCCGACGAGCGGCTCAAGAGTTTCGACAAGGTGCCCACGCTGAAGGAGCGCAAGATCGACTTGTCGATCGGCACCTGGCGCGGCCTGGCCGTACCCAAGGCCACGCCGACGGCGGTAGTCGATGCATTGCGCGAGGCTGCACGCAAGACGGCCGCGGACCCGGCCATGCGCGAGTCGCTCGAAAAGCTCAACCTCGGCTTCGCCTACCTCGACGCCGACGCCTTCGGCAAGGCCATGGAGCGAGACCACGCGTACTTCAAGCAGCTGGTCGAAAAGGTGGGTATCAAGTCATGACCGACAAGACTGAAGTCCTGGCCGTCGCGCCGCTGATGCCGTTCCTCATGGAGGCGCTGCGCGGCGAGTACACGGTGCATGACCGCATCCACGTCAGTGACCCCGATGCCTTTGCGGCGGTGGCGCCGCGCATCCGCGCCGTGGTTGCCAACGGCGAAGCCAAGGTGCCGCGCGAACTCATCGCCAGGTTGCCCGCGCTCGAAGTGATCTCCGTGTTCGGCGTGGGCTACGACGGTGTCGACGTGGCTGCGGCGCACGAGCGCGGCGTGCCGGTCACCAACACGCCGGAGGTGTTGAACGATGACGTGGCAGACCTGGCCATCGGCCTGTTGCTGTCCATCGCACGGCGCATACCGCAGGCCGACCGTTTCGTGCGCAACGGCTCCTGGGCCAACGGCCCGATCGCACTGGCGCGCAAGGTGACCGGCGCACGGCTGGGCATCGTCGGCATCGGCCGCATCGGCCAGGCCATCGCAGACCGGGCGCTGGCTTTCCGGATGGAGATTTCGTACACCGCGCGCTCGCCGCGCGCCGGCGTGCCGTACACCTACTACCCCTCTGCCGCGGCTCTGGCGGAAGCGGTCGACTTCCTCGTGGTCATTACACCCGGCGGCGCTGCGACGCGCGGCATGATCGATGCGAAGGTGCTGAAGGCGCTCGGCCCGCACGGCTACTTGATCAACGTGGCGCGCGGCAGCGTGGTCGACCAGCCCGCGCTCATCGCCGCGCTGCAGGCGGGCGAAATTGCCGGCGCGGCGCTCGATGTGTTCGTCGACGAGCCCAACGTGCCCGTCGAGTTGCGCGAGATGGCGAACGTGGTGCTCACGCCGCACATCGGCAGCGGCACGCGGCAGACGCGCGAGGCCATGGGGCAGCTCACCTTCGACAACCTGCGCGCCCATTTCGCGGGCCAGCCGTTGTTGACGCCGGTGGATTCCTGAACTTTGGACCGGCCGCCGATGGTCAAGAACGCCCATGGCCACACGGTCGACCTGCTTGGCGAGGCCATCGTCGCGGGTCGCTATCGCGAGGGCGGCATCATCCCGCCGGAGCCGATCCTGGGCGAAGAACTGGGCGTGAGCCGCACCGTGGTGCGAGAGGCGATCAAGGCGCTTGCGGCCAAGGGCCTGGTCGTGACAGGCCCCAAGGTCGGCAGCCGCGTGCTGCCGCAGGACGTGTGGAACTGGTTCGACCCCGACGTCATTACCTGGCAGGCTCGCGTGGGCCTGACGCCGGAATTCCTGCGCGACCTGCAAGACCTGCGCCGCGTGGTGGAGCCCGCGGCCGTGCGGCTGGCGGCAGAGCGTGCGACTGCCGAGGACATCGACGAAATCGAATCGGCCTATGACGGCATGAAGAGCGCCATCGAGAACGGCGGGGACTACGTCACGCATGACCTGCGGTTTCATCATGGCCTGTTGCGTGCCGCGCGCAACCGCATGCTCACGCAAATGAGCAAGGCCTTGAACGCCTTGCTGCGCACCAGCTTCGAGATTTCCACCACGCGAAGCAATGGACCGGCGCTCTCGCTGCCGATGCATCGCGCCGTGCTGGATGCCGTCATCGCCCACGATGGCGCAAAGGCCGAACGTTCCGTCCTCAAGCTGATCGACGGTGCACGCGCCGACATCGAGGCCGTGCTCGGCTCGCGCCGCCGCCTTCCGCGATTGAGCAGGCCGCCGCCACGGCTCAAGGCCGTGGCCGGCACGGCTGCAGACATTCATCCAGGTTCCCGTTCCCGTTGAAATCGACGCATCCCGCAAATCAAGGAGACAACTCGCTATGAAATTGAAACCGCTGTTCGCCGCATCGCTCGTCGCGCTGGGGCTCCTGGCCAGCGGCCAGGCGGCCGCCGAGGAAAAGCTCACCGTCTGGTGGGTCAAGGGCTTCTACAAGGCCGAGGACGAAGCGCTGTTCGCGGCCATCAAGAAGTACGAGGCACTGCACAAGGACGTCAAGATCGACCTGTCGCAGTACCCCGTCCAGGACATGATTCCAAAGACCGTGTCGGCGCTCGACTCCGGCAGTCCGCCCGATGTGGCATATGCCGACGTGTATGACTTCCAGGTCACCGGCAAGTGGGCCTACGAGGACAAGCTCGAAGACCTGAGCAGCGTGATCAATCCGATCAAGGCGCGCTTTGCGCCCAATACCATCGAGACCACCTACCTCTACGACGACAAGACCAAGGCCAAGGCCTACTACGCCTTCCCGATCAAGCAGCAGACCATGCACATCGAGTACTGGCTCGACATGCTGACGGAAGCCGGCTTCAAGGAGTCGGACATCCCGACGGGCTGGAAGGACTACTGGTCGTTCTGGTGCGACAAGGTCCAGCCGGGCAGCCGTGCGAAGTCGGGCAAGCGCACCTTCGGCATCGGCATGCCGATGGGCGTGGATTCGAGCGACTCGTTCTATTCGTTCCTGACTTTCATGGACGCCTACAACGTGAAGCTGGTCGATGACAACGGCAAGTTGCTGGTCGACGACCCGAAGGTCAAGGCCGGCCTGATCGGCGCGCTCACCGACTACACCGCGCCCTACGTCAAGGGCTGCACGCCGCCGTCGTCGACGAGCTGGAAGGATCCGGACAACAACGTCGCGTTCCACAACAAGACGACAGTGATGACGCACAACGCGACCATCTCGATCGCGGCCAAGTGGCTCGACGACATGGACAACCAGACCCTCACGCCGGAACAGCGCGAAGAGGCCAAGAAGAACTTCACCGAACGCATCCGCACGGCAGGCTTCCCCAACAAGCCCGACGGCGGCAAGATGGTCTACCGCACGGCGGTGAAGACTGGGGTGGTGTTCAAGGAAGCCAAGAACAAGGCGCGTGCGAAGGAGTTCGTGTCGTTCCTGCTGCAGGAAGAGAACCTGACGCCCTATGTGGAAGGCGCGCTCGGCCGCTGGTTCCCGGTGACCAAGGAAGGCCAGGCACGTCCGTTCTGGCAGGCCAATGAGCACCGCAAGTCGGTGTTCAACCAGTACGCCAGCGGCACGGTGACCTTCGAATTCACGAAGAACTACAAGTTCACCATTCTCAACAACGAGAACGTGTGGGCCAAGGCGATGAGCCGCGTCGTGACCGACAAGATCGCGGTCGACAAGGCCGTGGACGAGATGATCGAGCGCATCAAGGTCGTCGCCAAGTAATCGCTCCCGACACCCGCGAGCCGGCAAAAGCCGGTTCCGTGGTGTTCCGGGAATCGGATTGTTTTTGAATGAGGGGCATCCCATGAGCAGCTCTGCAATTGCCGTGGCCGCCACGCCACCCGCGACGCCACCCGCCACCCGGGGCAAAGACCGATGGCAGGCCTGGGGCCGGTGGATGGTCTTGCCTTACTTGCTGATCTTCCTGGTGTTCGTGCTGTACCCGGTGGGCTATGGCCTCTGGCTGGCGCGGCATCCGCAGAGCTACGTCCACCTGGAAGCCGACCCGATCTTCCTGCGCTCGGTGGTCAACACCTTCGTGTTCCTGGTCGTCGCCATCAACATCAAGATGATCGTGGCGCTGGTGCTGTCGGGCTTCTTCGTGCAGACACGCTGGTGGATCAAGATCGTGTCGGCGCTGTTCATCCTGCCGTGGGCGATGCCGTCGATCCCGACCATCTTGTCGGTGCGCTTCATGCTCAACCCGGAGTGGGGCGTGATCAACACGACCATCTTCCGGCTGACCGGCGCCGATGGGCCCAACTGGCTCAACGATCCAACGCTGGCGCTGACGTTCGCGATGTTGATGCACGTGTGGAAGTCGCTGCCGTTCTGGACACTGATCCTCGTGGCGGGGCGGCTCGCGATTCCGAGCGAGCAATACGAGGCCGCCTCCGTCGATGGCGCCACGTCGTGGCAGAAATTCAAGTTCATCAGCTGGCCGGCGCTGAAGACGCTGTACCTCACCTCGACCATCCTCTCGATGATCTGGACGCTGGGTGACTTCAACAGCGTCTACCTGCTCACCGGCGGCGGCCCTGCCGACATGACGCACGTGCTGGCGACGCTGGGCATTCGTTACCTGCGGCTGGACCAGGTGGACTTGTCGATGGCGTCGATCGTCGTTGCGATGCCGCTCGTCTTGCCACTCGTCTACTTCATGATGAAGAGGTTGTCGAAATGAACCGGAGGTCGACATGAGCAAGCGCTGGACACCCAAGGCCATCGCCACCGAGGCCAAGCTGCTGCTGATCGGTATCCCCGTCACGCTGTGGACGCTGATCCCGGTCTATCACATGGTGCTGTTCGCCCTCTCGCCGAGGGACTCCGCAACCTCCGGCCACCTGTGGCCGACCCATCCGACGCTGCAGAACTTCGCGACGGTCTTCGGGCAGAAGCACTTCTACCTCAACCACTTCTGGCAGCAGCTCGGGAACTCGCTGCTCATCGCGGTGACGGTGGGCGTGCTCACGCTGTTCGTCGCGACCACCGCGGCCTTTGCGATCAGCCGGCTGCGCGTGCGCGGCGGTCGCACGGTGTTGAACATGGCGCTGTTCACGTACTTCATTCCCGCCGCGTTTCTTGCGGTGCCGATGTACAAGACCATGGGCAACTACGGGCTGCTGAACAGCCAGTGGTCGCTGATCCTGGCGATGGTGACCATCGCCTCGCCGTACTGCATCTGGGTGCTCAAGCAGGCCTCCGACAAGCTGCCCTACGAGCTGGACGAAGCAGCGCGAATGGACGGCGCCTCGCCGCTGCAACTGTTTCGCCTGGTGTACCTGCCGCTGATGGTGCCGTCGCTGGTGGCCGTGGGCACGTACGCACTGCTGCTGGCCTGGAACGAATACCTTTTCGCGTTCTTGTTGCTTTCGAAGGACACGAGCGTGACGCTGGCCGTGGCGCTCGGCAACTTCCTGGCGGCGGACGATTCGCCGTGGGAACTGCTGATGACCACCGGCCTCATCTACGCGCTGCCACCCGCGGCCATCTATTACGCCTTCAAGCGCTACATGGTCGGCGGCCTCACCGCTGGCGCCGTGAAGAGCTGAACGACAAGAACGAGGAGAAGACCCAAATGGCTTCAGTCACATTCCGCAATATCAAGAAATCCTTCGGCAAGACAGACATCCTCAAGGGCCTCGGCTTCGACATTGCCGATGGCGAGTTCGTCGTTCTGGTCGGCCCGTCGGGCTGCGGCAAGTCCACGTTGCTGCGCATGCTGGCCGGCCTGGAGGACATCACCGGTGGCGAGATCCTCATCGACGGCAAGGTGGTCAACGAACTCGAGTCGAAGGACCGCGACATCGCGATGGTGTTCCAGAGCTACGCGCTGTATCCGCACATGACGGTCGGCGAGAACATGGCCTTCAGCCTGCGCCTGCGCGACGCCGACAAGGGCATCACGGCGGAGCGCGTGGCCAACGCTGCGAAGATCCTCAACCTCGACAAGCTGCTCGAGCGCTATCCGCGCGAACTGTCCGGCGGCCAGCGCCAGCGGGTGGCGATGGGCCGCGCCATCGTGCGCGACCCCAAGGTGTTCCTGTTCGACGAGCCGTTGTCCAACCTCGACGCCAAGCTGCGCGTTGCAATGCGCGCCGAGATCAAGGCGCTGCACCAGCGGCTGAAGACCACCACCGTCTATGTGACGCACGACCAGATCGAAGCCATGACCATGGCCGACCGCATCGTGGTCATGCACGACGGCATCATCGAGCAGATCGGCACGCCGCTCGAGTTGTTCGACCGGCCCGGCAACCTGTTCGTGGCGCAGTTCATCGGCTCGCCCTCGATGAACGTGCTGGCCGGCACGGTGCGCAAGGTGGAGGGCAGTTTCTGGGTCGAGGCGCAAGGGGCGTACTGGCCGTTGCCGGACGGCGCGAAAGTGAGCGATGGCCTGGCGGTGCACTACGGCGTGCGGCCGACCGATCTGGTCCTGGCGCCCGCCAAGCAGGGCATTCCGGCCCAGGTCGTGGTGGTCGAGCCCACCGGTGCCGAAACAGAATTGCTGCTGCAGATCGGCACCGAGAAACTGGTGCTGGTAATGCACGGCCGCGCCGACGTGGGGCCGGACGACACCGTCTACCTCGCGCTCGATCCGGCCAACGCGCACGTGTTCCACGGTACCAGCGGCGTGCGCCTCGATTGATCGAAAGACCTGCACGACATGACCATCTTCAACAAGATCATCCTGTTCACCGATACCGACGGCAAGGCGCGTTTTCGGGAGGAACCTGTCGAACTCGCGGAGGGCACGCCGGCATCGCAGTTGTCGAAGCTGTTTTCATCGCCGGGCTACCAGTTGCGCCATAGCCCGGTGGGTTTTCGCAGCCAGTTCCATTGCACGACCACGCCGCAGTGGGTCTTCATCCTGCAGGGGCAGATGGAGATCGGTCTGCAGGGCGGCGTGTCGCGTGTCTTCAAGCCCGGCGAGCATTTCTATTCCGATGATGCGCTGCCCGAAGGCGCGACCTTCGACGCGGCGGTGCATGGCCATTGGAGCCGCCAGGTGGGCGATGAGCCGCTGGTGACGCTGTTCGTCAGAGGCTAGCCATGGCGCGGTTATCGGACAGCGAGATCGCGCACTACGCCGCCGAAGGCTATGTGATCCCGCGGTTTCGCCTCGCGCCCGATCGCGTGACGCAGATGCGCGAGGCGCTCGATGCGCTGATCCGCGACAACCCCGGCGTGCGGCCCGAGAAGCTCGTCTCGGCCCACATCGAAGGCGACAACGGCGAAGGCGTGCGCGGCAGCCGGCAGTTCCTCGAACTTGCAATGGATCCGGAGATCGTCGAACTCGTTTCCGGCGTGATGGGTGACGACGTGATCCTCTGGGGATGCCACGTCTTCTGCAAGCCGCCGTCGGAAGGCTTCGAGACGCCGTGGCACCAGGACGGGCATTACTGGCCGATTCGCCCGCTCGCCAATTGCACGGTATGGGTTGCGCTGGAAGAGTCGACCGTCGAGAACGGCTGCCTGCGCGTGATCCCGCGCTCGCATGTCGGCGAGGTGCTGCACCCGCATCTTCACGAAGACCGCACCGACCTCACGCTGAACCAGCGCATGGCCGAAGGCGCGTTCGACGAAGCCGATGCAGTCGATCTCGAACTGCAGGCGGGCCAGATGTCGCTGCACGACGTCTACATGATCCACGGCGCCAAGGCCAACACGTCGACGAAACGCCGCACCGGTGTCGCGCTGCGCTACATGCCGGCGACGTCGGTGTTCGAGCGCGGCCTGCGTCCGGCGGATGGCAAGAGCGGCGTCGCCGTCAACTTCGCGCAACGGCCGCTGTGGCTGCTCAAAGGCGTGGATCGCAGCGGGCGCAATGACTTCGAGGTCGGGCACCAGCGAAGCCGGTGACGTGCCGAGGCGGTCGCTTCATGCGCCTGGTCAGCCGGAAACAATGGCAAGGTATCGGTCGGCGGATTTCAACTCCTGCATGGCGGCTGCCGATGCGCGCGCTGCGAGAGCCCTGCTGCGCCACGATCCGGGTGATGCCGTCAGTGCGGCGACCAGGCCTTCGAGTCCATAGGGTTGGCAGAGGTAGCTGCCGGGCGCTTGCCTGGCGAGAAAGTCGATCAGTGCATCGCAACCAATGGCAATGAGCAAGGGTTTTCCGAGGCAGATCGCCTCGGCCACGATGCCCGACATCTGCTCGCGGTGGTGCCCCGGGGAATAGAACGCCAGCACCACATCGACGGAAGCCATCGCGTCGAGAAAGGCCCGGTTGTCCATGGGCGCGCTTGTTGCGTCCACTGCGGGTGCATCGGCCGTCCACTTCGCGCAAAGCGCCTCCCAGCCGGGTGGCAGCCGCACCGTCAACGAGACGCCGGCAGGCAAGCCGGCCTGCACCAGCGCCTCGACATGCGCGAACCCCTTGCGCACCTCGGGTTGACCAAGGAAGCCGAGGCGCAGCGCGCCGCCAAAAGTCGATGGAACGTCGCGGCAGAGTTGCTGCATCTGGCGCAGAGTCGCGCGCGACGCAGGCGGCAAGAGGCATGGGGTGGATACCAGCGCCGATCCGATGCGGCACTGGCCGGACTCGGAGTAGAGCAGGGTGTTTTCGCGCTTGCCGAGAAGAAGCACCGCGCGGTGCATGGCGGCTTCGAGCATGGCCACCGATGCCTCGTCCGCTGCCCAGAAGCGCGGTGGCATCAACAGGCCGCATGCGATTCGCAGCTGCGGAAAGCGCTCGCCACAGGTGGCCAGTGCCGCCAGGTGGAAGGGATACGCGGTCGGCATCAGCACGATGTCGAAGTCCTGAAGCGGCAGGCTCGACAGATCTTCGATGCACACATCTTCGAAGAATGTCGGACTTGCAAACTGCGCCGCGTCGCTGGCACGCCATCTTGCATAGCCGTGAAACCGGAAGACGGGGCGTACTTCGCAAGCCAGATGTGCGAAATGGCGGGTATCGACCTGCCGCGCGCATGCGCAGACCAACGTGGCCGTGCCGTCTCCCTCGCGGATCGCCGCGTCCAGTTCCTGCAGCATCGCCTGGTTGTGGCCGGTGGCGGGCACCAGCCCGGGATCGATGAGCAGGATGCGCAAGGCTCTAGTCGAAGTTCAGGATCACCTTCATCGCCTGCGTGCGGTCGGCCGCGAGCGCGAACGCACGCGCGGAATCGCGGTACGACAGCGTGGCCGAAATCAGCGGCTTCACGTCGACCAGCCCCTTGTTGAGCAGCTCCACCGCCACCGCAAACTCCTCATGAAAGCGGAAGGCACCGCGCAGGTCGAACTCCTTGGCCACGATGGTGTTGATCGGCAGCGTCATGTCGCCGCCCAGCCCCAGCTGCACGATGATGCCGCGCGGGCGCAGCGCGTCGAAGGCCCCGACCAGGGCGCGCGCATTGCCGCTGGCCTCGAACAGCACGTCGAAGCTGCCCTTGTCGGCGGTGAAGCGTGCCAGGCCTTCGGGCTCGTCCGCCACGTTGACGACCTCGTCGGCGCCCACCTTGAGCGCCTTGCCCAGCGTGTGCGCGCCGACGTCGGTGGCGACGATGTGGCTGGCGCCCGCGCGCCGCGCCGCGATGATCGCCAACGCACCGATCGGCCCGCAGCCCGTGACCAGCACGCGCTTGCCGAGCAACGAGCCGGCGCGCCGCACCGCATGCAGCGCCACCGCAAAGGGCTCGGCCATCGAGCCTTCGCCGTCGCTCACCGAATCGGCCAGCCGATGCGCCTGGTGCTGCTCGACCACGATCTGCTGGCGGAAGGCGCCCTGCACGTGCGGCGTGCGCATGGCGCTGCCGTAGTAGCGCATGTCCAGGCAATGGTTCTGCAGGCCCTGCTGGCAGAAGCTGCACGCACCGCACGGGCGGCTCGGG